>NZ_JBYTAG010000003.1:0-170614 GCF_058787995.1 Cupriavidus sp. FW305-27 | reverse complement strand
CCAACGCCCCCATGACCCCGACCCTTCTGATCGCCGACGACGAAGCGCTGCTGGCGCGCGTGCTGGAATCCGAACTGATGTCGCTGTGGCCCGAGGCCCGTATCGTTTCCGTGGTCCACGACGGCGTGGCCGCGCTGGCGGCGGCGCGCGAGCACCAGCCGCGCGTGGCCTTCCTGGATATCCGCATGCCGGGCATGAGCGGCATGGACGTGGCGCGCGAACTGATCGAATTCGACACCCCGCCACTGGTGGTCTTCGTGACCGCATACGACCAGTTCGCGCTGGAGGCGTTCGAGCGCGCCGCGGTGGACTATGTGCTCAAGCCGGTCCAGCGCGAACGGCTTGAGGCCACGGTGCAGCGTCTGAAGGACCGCCTGGCCGGCCCCGCCGACGATGAAGACACCGAGGCCGAAGCCTCGATCGCGGAGACGGACCGGCTTGGCCAGCTGCTGGCGCGGCTGGAATCGCTGGAGCACGCCACGCCAGGCCCGGGCGGTGCGCCGCAGCGGCAGTACCTGCGCTTTATCAAGGCACTGGTGGGGCAGGAGGTGCGCATCATCCCCGTGGACGAAGTCATCTACCTGGAGGCCACCGACAAGTACGTCAACGTGGTCTCCGGCGCCGGCGAAGCGCTGATCCGCACCAGCCTGCGCGAGCTGACCCAGCAGCTGGACCCGGAGCGCTTCTGGCAGGTGCACCGCGGCACCGTGGTCAACATCACCTGCGTGGCCAGCGCGGTCAACCAGTCGCTGGGACGGCTGTCGCTGCGGCTGCGCGACCGTCCTGAACTGCTGCCGGTGGCGCGACAGTACGCGCACCTGTTCAAGCAGATGTAAGCGCGGTTGGCGGGAGGCGTGGCCGCCACCTGGCTGCAGAGGACAGGGGTTTTCCTCTATGATGCGGGCTTCGGCCCGTATTTTTTTGGGCTGCCGCCTTCCGTCCTGCCGCATAGCCCCTGCCACCAGCGCCATGTCCACCGCCGCACTCGATCCCACGCGCAACCCTCTTCGTCATGACGCCCAGGTGATCGGGCTGGTTGGCCTGGCTCACGGGGTCTCCCACTTCTACCACCTGCTGCTGGCTCCGCTGTTCCCATGGATCAAGGCGGAATTCGGCCTGAGCTATGCCGAGCTGGGCCTGCTGATGACGGTGTTCTTCGCGGTCTCGGCGGTGGTGCAGACCGCGTCCGGCTTTGTGGTCGACCGCTTCGGCGCGCGGCCGGTGCTGTTTGCCGGGCTGGCCTTCCTGGGCGCCGCGGCCTTGCTGCTGTCGACCAGTTCCGGCTACGCCGCGCTGCTGTTCGGCGCGGCCGTGGCGGGGCTGGGCAATGGCGTATTCCACCCGGCCGACTTCACGCTGCTGAACAAGCATGTGTCGCAGCCCCGGCTGGGACACGCGTTTTCGGTTCACGGCATTTCCGGCAACCTGGGCTGGGCGGCGGCGCCGCTGTTCCTGGTGGCGATCGCCAACCTCGCCAGCTGGCGCGTGGCGCTGGCGGCGGCCTCGGCAGTCGCCTTTATCGTGCTGGCCGTGCTGGTAGTGCTGCGCCATGTGCTGGACCCGCGCGAAGTGCAGGGCGCCGTGGGCCGGCCCGCGGCCAAGGCTGCGGCCGGGGTGGCCACATCCGGCGGCAGCGTGCTGGGCTTTCTGCGCCTGCCGCAGGTGTGGGTGTGCTGGGCCTTCTTCCTGCTGACCACGTTCTCCGCGGCCGGCATCCAGAGCTTTGCCCCGACCGCGCTGACCTACCTGTACGGCATGCCGTTCACGCTGGCGACCGCGTCCTACACCATCTACATGCTGTGCAGCGCCGGCGGCATGATAGTCGGTGGCTTTGCCGCCGGCCGCACCAGCAACCATGACCGGCTGATCGCGGTGAGCTTCACGGTATCGGGGCTGATGGCGGTGCTGGTCGGGTTGAACCTGGTGCCGGCGCTGCTGGTGCCGGTGCTGATGGGCGTGATCGGCTTTGGCGCCGGTACCGCCGGGCCGTCGCGTGACCTGCTGGTGCGCGCCGCCGCCCCCGCCGGTGCCACCGGGCGCGTCTATGGCGTGGTCTACTCGGGCCTGGATATCGGCCTGGCGTGCGGCCCGCTGTTCTTCGGTGCGCTGATGGATGCAAAGCTGCCGGCCTGGGTGTTCTTCATGATCGGCGGTTTCCAGCTGCTGTCGATCTTCACCGCGGTGACAGTGGGCAACGGCAACCGCTCGCGCCGCGGCGCGGCGGCGGGCCAGGCGGAGGCCGCCTAGCCCGGGCCGGGCCACCCAAGCACCGCCTTCCGAATTCGATTGCCTGAGGATGCTTTCATGTCAATGACGCCGGCCAACACCACCCAGCCTGACGATTCCGAACACGGCACGCCGCTGCCGGGCGGCCATATCCTGGTCGATGCGCTGCTGGCGCACGGCGCCGAGCTGGCCTTCGGCGTGCCGGGCGAAAGCTACCTGGCCGTGCTCGACGGCTTCCACCGCCGCCGCGATCAGTTGCGCTTCATCATCTGCCGCCAGGAGGGCGGGGCCGCGGTGATGGCCGAGGCCTACGGCAAGCTGACCGGCCGCCCCGGGCTGGCCTTCTGCACGCGCGGGCCGGGCGCCACCAATGCCAGTATCGGCGTGCACACCGCCTTCCAGGACTCGACGCCGATGATTCTGTTCATCGGCCAGGTCGGCACCGACTTCATGGACCGCGAGGCCTTCCAGGAAATCGACTACCGCCGCATGTTCGGCCAGATGGCCAAGTGGGTGGCGCAGATCGACCGGGTCGAACGCATCCCCGAATACATTGCGCGCGCCTACCAGACCGCCACCTCGGGCCGTCCGGGCCCGGTGGTGCTGGCGCTGCCCGAAGACATGCTGGCGCAGACTGCGGTAGTGCCGCAGCTGCAGGCCTACCAGCGCGTCATGAGCTGGCCCGGCGAGGTCGACCTGGCGCGGCTGGCCGAGATGCTCGACGCCGCCGAGCGTCCCTTCGTGCTGGCCGGCGGCAGCGGCTGGACGCCGCAGGCCTGCGCCGACCTGCAGGCCTTTGCCGAGCGCTTCGCGCTGCCGGTGGGCTGCGCCTTCCGCGGCCAGGACCTGTTCGACAACTGCCATCCCAACTACGCCGGCGATGTCGGCATTGGCATCAACCCAGCGCTGGCCGAGCGCGTCCGCAATGCCGACCTGGTGCTGGCCATCGGCCCGCGCCTGGGCGAGATGACCACCGGAGGCTACGCGCTGATCGCCGCGCCGCGGCCCGCGCAAAAGCTGATCCACGTGCACGCCGGCGCCGAGGAGCTGGGCAGCGTCTACCAGGCCGACCTGATGGTCCAGGCGTCGATGCCGGCCATCGCCGCGCGCCTGGCCGGCCTGCAGCCCACGGCCGAGCCGCGCTGGCAGGCGTGGACAGAAGCCGCGCACGCCGACTACGAACGCTACCTGCAGCCGCCCCCATTTACGGGACAGGGGGTCGACATGGCCGAAGTCATCCGCACGCTGGACCAGCTGCTGCCGGCCGACGCGGTCGTGACCAATGGCGCCGGCAACTACGCCGGCTGGCTGCACCGCTATTTCCACTATCGCCCGTTCACCAGCGGCGGCCGCGGCCAGCTGGCCCCGACCAGCGGCGCGATGGGCTATGGCGTGCCGGCGGCGGTCGGCGCCAAGATCGCGTTCCCGCAACGCACCGTGGTGGCGCTGGCCGGCGATGGCTGCTTCCTGATGAATGGCCAGGAACTGGCTACGTCGATGCAATACCAGGCGCCGGTGATCTTCATCGTCGTCAATAACGGCATGTACGGCACCATCCGGATGCACCAGGAACGCGAATACCCGACCCATGTCTCGGGCACCGAGCTGCACAACCCCGACTTTGCCGCGCTGGCGCGCGCCTATGGTGCGCGCGGCGCCACCGTGACCACGACCGAAGCCTTTGCCCCGGCACTGCGCGAGGCATTGGCCGCACCGGTATCCACGCTGATCGAGATCCAGGTGGACCCGGACGTGATCACGCCGCGCACCACGCTGAGCGCCATCCGCGCGCAGGCGCTGGCCAGCCAGCAACAGTGAGGCCGAGCGGCCCGACCGGATACTTTCTTGCCTATCAGGAGACCATCGATGAAGCCTGTCACCACCGACCTGTGCGACGCGCATGAAGACCACCTTGCCGACGGCACCCTGCGCGTGATGGCGCCGGTGTTCCGCGCCTTCGGCAAGCAGGGCGCCTTTGCCGGCCCCGCGGCTACGCTCAAGGTGTTCGAAGACAACTCGCTGGTACGGACCGCGCTGGAAGCGCCGGGGCAGGGCCGCGTGCTGGTGATCGACGGTGGCGGCTCGCTGCGCTGCGCGCTGGTGGGCGGCAACCTTGGCCTGCTGGCCGAGAAGAACGGCTGGGTCGGCATCGTCGTCAACGGCTGCATCCGCGATACCGCCGAGCTGGACGTGTGCGACATCGGCATCCGCGCGCTGGCCGTGCATCCGCAGAAAAGCCAGAAGCGCAACGTTGGCGAAAGCGACGTCGCGGTGCAGATGCCCGGCGCAGTGGTGCGCCCGGGCAACTGGATCTACGTCGACGCCGACGGCGTGCTGGTCTCGGACGAAAGGCTGGGGAACTGAGCATGCCGCGCGTCTTTGTCTACGGCACGCTGCGCGCCGGCGAGGTCAACGACCTGAACGCCGCCGCGCAGCGCCACGGCATTGCCGCGCCCACGCTGCTGGGCACGGGTACGGTGGCCGGCAGGCTCTATGACTTCGGCACCTATCCCGGCCTGGTGCTGGACGCCAGTGGCGGGCCGGTCGTGGGGGATCTCTACGAGATCGCCGACGCGCTGTTGCCGGTGCTCGACGAGATCGAAGAGGTTTATCCCGGCCAGGCCACGCTGTTCGTGCGCGAGGAACGGGCCGTGTTGCACAACGGCCAGCCTGTCGCCTGCCTGCTGTATCCGGTGGCCGAGTCCGCGGTGGCCACGCTGCCGCGCATCGACAGCGGCGACTGGGTGGCCTATCGCCGCGCACGCGATACCGCCGCGGCCTGAGCCCCGGCTCGTTTCAAACGGACGGCGCCCATTCGCGGCGCCGTCTGCTTTTGCGTAGCATGGCCGGCGATGACATCGAACAATGGAATCGACGGCCATGAACGCTCCGCAATCCCTGCCGCCGCAGGTCTTCCCCCGGCAGTTCTTTATCCACGCCGGCGACGTGCGGCTGTACGCCACCAGTTGGGGCGAGCCCGGGCCAGGGCGGCCCACCATCGTCCTGGTGCACGGCTATCCCGACAGCAGCGAGGTCTGGCACGACGTGGCGGCGCAGTTGGCGGGGCGCTTCCACGTGGTGGCCTATGACGTGCGCGGGGCAGGGCGCTCAACCGCGCCGCACGCGACTGACGCTTACCGGCTGCAGAAGCTTGCCGATGACTTCATCGCAGTCATCGACGCGGTCTCGCCGCAGCGCCCGGTGCACCTTGTCGGCCATGACTGGGGTTCGATCCAGAGCTGGGAGTTCGTGACCGATGCTCGGCTGCAAGGGCGCATCGCCTCATTCACCTCATGCTCTGGTCCCTGCCTGGACCACGCGGCAATCGGCTTGCGCGAACTGCGCGGGCAGCGGTCGCTGGCTGCGTTGGGCAAGACCCTGCGGCAGCTCGCAGCATCGTGGTATATCGGCGCCTTCCACCTGCCGTGGCTGCCTGAGCTGACCTGGCGGCTGTGGCTCGGCCGTGCGTGGCCGCGCTACCTGCGCCTGACCGAGGGCCTGCGCACGGGGCCCAGCCCCACACAAACAGCCGACGGTTGCCATGGTGTGCGCTTGTACCGTGCCAACTTCCTGCCCGTACTGCGTGCCCCGCGCCACTGTCATGCCCATGCGCCGGTGCAGGTGATCGTGCCGTTGCATGACCGGTATGTGAAGCCGGCGCTAACTGAAGACGTGCACCGCTGGACCACGCAACTCTGGCGCCGCACCGTGCCCGCGCACCATTGGCTGCCGCTGGCCGACGCCCAGGGGTTTGCCATCATGGTGCGGGAATTTGTCGAGCATATGGAAGGGGAGCCGGCCTCACCGGCGCTGCTGGCCGCTCGCCTGCGCTAGCGGAGGCAGCGCATCCTGCGCATATTTCACGATGTGGAAAGATGTTTTGGACCGCAAAAATACATGGTTTGCGGAGCACAAGACCATTTCTCAGAATGGAAGATCATTTCCTGCATCGTGAAATAAAATCTATAAACCATTGAATTATTGGAAGAAAAAAACTAAGCGGGGACTGCAGATCAAGGTTGTTGCAATGCGGGAGGGTTCTCTACACTCTTATATAAGACACATGACATGAGGCGCGAAAAACAGCAGGCGACGCAGCCACCGCGACGTAGCCCAGGTCAGGTGATCAACAGATTCTCAGCCATCCCCGCATCATCAGGAGAGTGACCATGACCCGCCAAGAACAGATCCAGGCCCTGCAGAAAGACTGGGATACCAATCCCCGCTGGAAAGGGATCAAGCGCAATTTCACCGCCGAAGACGTGGTGCGCCTGCGTGGTTCGGTCCAGGTCGAGCACACCCTGGCCCGCCGCGGTTCCGAGAAGCTGTGGAACCTGCTGCACACGGAGCCGTTCGTCAACTCGCTCGGCGCGCTGACTGGCAACCAGGCCATGCAGCAAGTGAAGGCCGGCCTGAAGGCTATTTACCTGTCGGGGTGGCAAGTCGCAGGCGACGCCAACCTGGCCGGTGAAATGTACCCCGACCAGTCGCTATACCCGGCCAACTCGGTGCCGCAAGTCGTCAAGCGCATCAACAACACCTTCCAGCGCGCCGACCAGATCCAGTGGAGCGAAGGCAAGGGCGACACCGACTTCTTCGCCCCGATCGTGGCGGATGCCGAAGCCGGCTTCGGCGGCGTGCTTAACGCTTTCGAGCTGATGAAGTCGATGATCGAAGCGGGCGCCGCCGGCGTTCACTTCGAAGACCAACTGGCTTCGGTGAAGAAGTGCGGCCACATGGGCGGCAAGGTGCTGGTGCCGACCCGCGAAGCCGTCGCCAAGCTGACCGCCGCGCGCCTGGCCGCCGACGTCTCGGGCGTGCCGACCCTGGTGATCGCCCGTACCGACGCCGAAGCCGCGGACCTGCTGACCTCGGACGTGGACGACAACGACAAGCCGTTCTGCACCGGCGAGCGCACCGTGGAAGGTTTCTACCGCGTGCGCAACGGCCTGGAGCAGTCGATCTCGCGCGCCCTGGCCTACGCTGAAGTCGCTGACCTGGTGTGGTGCGAAACCGGCAAGCCGGACCTCGAGTTCGCCAAGAAGTTTGCCGAAGCCGTGCACGCCAAGTTCCCGGGCAAGATGCTGGCCTACAACTGCTCGCCGTCGTTCAACTGGAAGAAGAACCTGGACGACGCCACCATCGCCAAGTTCCAGAGGGAACTGGGCGCGATGGGCTACAAGTTCCAGTTCATCACGCTGGCCGGCTTCCACTCGCTGAACTACTCGATGTTCAACCTGGCCTACGGCTACGCCCGCAACCAGATGAGCGCGTTCGTGGAACTGCAGGAAGCCGAGTTCAAGGCCGCCGAGAAGGGCTTCACCGCGGTCAAGCACCAGCGCGAAGTCGGCACCGGCTACTTCGACGCCGTGACCCAGACCATCGAAGGCGGCCAGTCGTCGACGACCGCACTGAAGGGTTCGACCGAAGACGAGCAGTTCTTCGAAGACAAGAAAGTGGCCTGACTCTCCTGGTCACCCCCGCCGGAACGTGGGTCCGGCGGTTAAGGAAGGCGTGCGACCATCACGCCTTCTGATTTAGGCGCCGCGCCGTTCTCTCTCAGGGACGGCGCGTTTTTTTATTTTCCAATGCTGGGGGCGGGTTAGCGGGTAGCTGTTCAACGGGTGTTCAAAACTCAAACTCCATGCAGAGTTACCGCCCAAGCCTGGCCGGGTTCACGCCGGCTATTTAGAAGCCTGACGCGGGACAGGTCAATGCCCGCATCTTCCAGAGCGGCGCGCATTCTCAAGTTATGTGTGCCGCCCCTTTTGCTTCGTGCCTTACCGCCTTTTCAATTCTTCACAATTGGAAAGTTCTGAAGCGTCAGCGCAGTCCATGTGTCCGCACGTCTTTGCGGAATAGGGATCCTAACGCGATTTCAGTCTTGCTTAATTCTGTTTTCAGGCGTTTTGGGCTGCGTAATTAGGAATCGTCTGATTTATTCCCCACTTCGCTGCTCCTATTATCGAGGCCGCGTTGCTGCACTCTCATTGGCTGGTCGATGGACGACCGAGCCACTGGCTGCTGACGGCGGCGACAGTCCACTTTCCACGGAGCGTGATTGCATGGGTAGCCGATTGCGGTTTTCCTTCCGTACCGTCACCGTTTCCGGCGACGGTCTGCCGGAACTGTTGGGGCAGCCATTGCTGCTGTTCTCCAAACTGTCCGGCACCGAGAGTATCAATTCCCTGTTCGAATACGAACTGGAACTGAAGACGCCCGACGAACGCAACGTGCTATACGGGCCGGCGGGTGACTTTGATATGGAGGCCATGCAAGGCAAGGAGTTGACCGTCAGCATCGAGCTGGACGGCTCCGGCACCGGTCCGGATGGCGGCTTCGGCAGCGGCAAGAGAGAGATTACCGGCCTCGTCACGGACGTACGCGGCCCCTACTACGAACACGAACGCATCCTGTACCGCCTGACCCTGCGCCCGTGGCTGTGGCTGGCCACGCTCACCAGCACCATCCGGCCTTATCAGAACATGACTGTGCTGGAAATCGTAGAGGCGGTGCTCAGCAAATACACTTTCCCGGTCGAGCGCCGCCTGCTGGATAGCCAGTATCCCAAGCGCCGATTTCAGATGCAGGCCGGCGAGACGGACTACCAGTTCGTGCGCCGCCTGCTCGCGGAATGGGGCGTGAATTTCCACTGGGAGCATTCGGACGGCCACCACCGCATGGTGTTGACCGATGGCAATGGCGCTTTCCGGAATATCCCCAGCCCTGCCTACCATGCCATTAGCTGGTATCCATCCTCGGACCGGGCGGACGAGGAACACCTTCACGAATTCGAGGTGCGCGACCGGCTCGTCTCGGGGGCCTGGGCGCAAGGCGATTACGACCACAACCAACCGCGCGCCGACCTCAATGTCTGCGCCGCCGACCCGCGCGACACCGGCCACGCGACCTATGAGCTGTATCACTGGCCGGGCGATTACGCCGAACCCAAGAGCGGCAACGATGCCCGCAAGGAAGGCGAGATGCTGGCGCGCATCAACATGGAACGCCTGCGGCAGCACGGCGTACGGACGCGCGGCAAGGGCAATGTGCGCGCGATGGCGTCGGGACACACCTTCACCCTCAAGCGATTCCTGCGCACCAAGGCCAACCGCGAGTACCTGATTTTCGCCACGCACCTGCTGATCGAGGACGTGGGCGAGTTCGCCGGCAGCGGCCAGTCCTGGCGCTGCGAAGTCGAATTCGAGGCGCAGCCCACTAGCGAAATCTTCCGGCCAGAACTGGTCGAAAAGCCTTACATCGGCGGCCATCACAAAGCCAGGGTCGTCGGCCCAGCCAATCAGGAAATCTGGTGTGATGACCTGGGAAGGGTGCGCTGTCAATTCGTCTGGGACCGCTATGGCAGCTACGACGAGAATAGCTCCTGCTGGATTCGCGTCACCGGCTTTTCCTCCGGCGACCGCTTCGGCAACACGCACCTGCCTCGCATCGGCCAGGAAGTCATTGTCAGCTATGAGGGTGGCGACCCGGACCGGCCCATCATCATGGGACCGGTCAATAACCGGCTGAACCTGCCGCCGTGGGATCTGCCGAGCCAGCATGCCTTGTCCGGCTACCAGAGCAAGGAACTGTTCGGCGAAGGCCGCAACCACACGCTTTACGACGATACCCAGGGCCAGCAGCAGGTGCAGGTCGCGTCGGACCACCAGAACAGCCTGCTGGCGCTGGGCCACAACGTCCGCGTCAACGATTGGGAGGGGCGCAAGGACAAGCGCGGCGAAGGCTTTGAGCTTCGAACCGATGCGCATGGAGCACTGCGTGCCGCACTCGGCATGCTTATCACCACCTTCTCGCGCCGGAACGCCGAAGGCAACATGATGAATGTCAGCGATGTCATTCAGCTGATGCAAAAGGCCCTGGATATCGCCAGCACCATGGGCGACAAGGCGACCGAGGCGCAGGCGCAAGATGGCGAACAGCCCGACATTGCAAGATTGCTGGAAAAGCAGCTTGAGCAAATCAAGGGCGGTGGCGAGCTGAAGGAGTTCACGGCGCCGCACCTGGTATCAGCGAGCCCCGCTGGCATTGTCTCGACCGCAGCGGGTTCCACGCACATCGCCAGCGGCACGCATACCGCGCTGACTACCGGGGAGCACCTGTCCGTGACCACGGGCGGGGGCTTCTTTGCCAGCATTCGCAAGGCACTGCGTCTGTTCGTATATGAAGCCGGCATGAAGCTGGTTGCCAACATGGGCGACATCGACCTGCAAGCTCTCAAGAACAATATCAACCTGTTGGCAAAGCTTGAAATCAACGCCACTGCCGGGAAGATCAGCCTAAAGGCAAAGGAAGTGCTGCTCGACGGCGGTGGCAGCTACATCAAGCTGAACGAAGGCGGCATTGAGAACGGCACCAATGGCGGGTGGATCGTGCACGCGGCCAGCAAGAACCTGACCGGTCCCAGCAGTCTTCCGGTGGAGCTAAAGGCGAGGCAAGTCTGCCTGGAATGCCTGCTCAAGGCGGCCGCACGCAATGCCGCCGTGGTTCCTCGATAAATAACCAGGAACAGCAGCTCGATGACAGAAGAAGAAAGCGCAGTTCATATCTACGTGCTGGCCGATGGCGCCGTGCATCCGACTCGCATTGGTGCATTGCTGCGCGAATCGGGCGCCGATTTTCGAAATGTGTATGCCGGCCTGCCCGAAGCCGATGCCGGCGACGCCTGCCTGTTCCTGGCGCGGGTGGACGATCCCAAAGCACCCTGGCTGGCGCAATTCGACGCGATGGATTTGCGGGGGCCATGCTTCACGCTCATCTGGAGCCGCGTGGACATTGGCCGCCTCGCCCGTCATTTGCATCAGTTTCTCGTTGCGGACATTGGCGAAGGCATGACCGCCCTGATTCGCTACTACGACCCGCGCAACCTGCTGGTGACGATGGAAGTCTGGGGCGACGACATCGTGGAACGGATCATGCGACCCATTCAGCAATGGAAATACCGCGGCTACAGCGACGAATGGCAGTGCATTGACGGCCCGATGGAGGGCGAGAGCACACAGGAAACGCCGCTGTCCATTCAGCTCAGCCAGGAGCAACTGGACCGACTGACCGAACACTGCGAGCCGGATCAGTTGCTCGCGGCGCTCGCAGAGGATGGCGTGGTGGATGGGGCAGGTCCCTATCTCGCGCGCTTCATGGATTTTCTGCCCCGTTACCAGCGTGCCGCCGAGTGGGGGCTGACAGAGCCAGCGGATCGAATGTACTTCTGCGAACTCTCGTACCGATACGGCCGCGACTTCGACGCCCACGATGAAATGCGACGCGCCTTGGAAGAACGTGCTCGTTCCGGGCAAGCCATGATCGCCTGCGCGGATGGGGTGCATCCATCCGTCTGGGAGCAGTTGGCGAAAAATGCAAAGCGGGAGGTCAACGCATGAAATCCTTGTTCGTGTCGGCCTTGATGGCGGTATGCCTCGTCGTTCTGCCCGGCTGCAATCAAAGCTCCGTTGTTGGCACTCTGCCAAACGACGATCCTGACGCCCTGATGTCAGGCGATGTTGAGGGCCTGAACTACACCCCTTACTACGTTCACACCTTCAACATAGCGGGGCACGACAACGGCATCGGAGGCGGCGGGCCAAACATTGTTCCGGTAAGACCCGACTATATACCGACAGAGAGCGGTGGCGCCTGCTGTGGCACGTTTCCGGTCCGCTGGCGGCCAGGGCTAAAGGTCACGGTCCGCTGGATCGCCAACAAGAAACTTGATGGGCACGCATGGGGTTCCTGGTACAAGGCTGAGGCGGAAATTCCCGAATATGGCACAACCACTTATGGCATGTGGGTCATTTTCCTGCCAGGAGATCGCGTCAAGGTCATGGTTATGGATGGAAATGCAAACGGCTACAACAGGGTAAGGGCTCGGCCTGCTGACGACGATCCTTACGTGGCAGTCGGGCGGGTGGACGACGAAGCGAATCGTGAGGAAGAGGCAGCGCGCTTAGTGAGATTCGGCGAGGTAATTAAGGCGGACCCATCAATCGGAGGGTTGAAGTAATGAACGTATTGCGTTGGCCGGAGAAAATGCCAGAGGGCGGCCTGCTTTCGCCCGCGCCATTGAGGACCCGCACGGCAAATGCGACCTGATCGAGTTGTTTTATCTCGTCATGAGCCTTGGGTTCATGGGCCGCTATCGGGTGGAAACCGGGGGAGACCGGCAGCATGAGCATATCCGGCAGAAGCTCTACGAACTATTGAAGTCACAACGTCCGCCGGTGCGGGATGCACTATCCGGCGATCTGGAAGTCTCCAAAGAACGGAACTTCCGGCCGCTGTGGGGTATTCCAGTCTGGATGGCAGTCACCGCATACGCGCTTGCGGCTCTTGTCGCTTTTGGATATTTCAAATATCAACTATCGACCCGCGCGCACGAAGTCGCGCGGGAGATCGAGGCGATTGGGGACGCGGCGGCGTCAGCGCTGCCCCGGTCACTACCCCCACAAGATGTCAAGGTTGGCGGCAGCGAAACGGGAGATGGCAGTCGCAAGCAGTGATTGCCTGCGAACAGGTTGGGGGGCGGCCCCGCTTGAGCCGACATCGAAGCACTGGGCCCGCGGCGGGCTCGAATTTGCTGAAACGCAATAAATTGTCACTTTTGCCAAGTTGCGGCATTTGGGTGATTCCCGCCGTAAGAGAGATGGCTTAAAGTGCCGTGGCCTTTATCGGCACTTTCCGAGCTACCCACCAAGAACAACATCATGAAAGCATCTCTCTCGCTCGCTTCCTGCGCCATGGCGGCCGCACTGCTGGCCGGCTGTTCCGGCGGCATGCCCACCAATCTCGATGGCGTGATGAGCGCCGGCACTTCGCTGGCCAAGGCTGCCACGCTGTCCGATGCCGACGTCAAGAGCCTGTCCGACCAGGCCTGCGCTGAATCGGACAAGACCAACAAGATCGCCGCTGCCAACACCACCTACAGCAAGCGCCTGGTCAAGATCATGAGCGGGCTGAAGAACAGCGACGTGCCCAACGTCAACGCCAAGGTCTACATGACCAAGGACGTCAACGCCTGGGCCATGGCCAACGGCTGCGTGCGTGTCTACAGCGGCCTGATGGACATGATGACCGACGATGAAGTGCGCGGCGTGCTGGGCCATGAGCTGGGCCACGTGGCGCTGGGCCACACCAAGAAGGCCATGCAGGTCGCCTACACCGCCACGGCGGCACGCGGCGCGGCTGCTGCTGCCGGCAACGGCGCGGTGGCGGCGCTGTCGCAGTCGCAACTGGGCGAACTGGGCGAGAAGCTGATCAACGCGCAGTTCTCGCAGTCGCAGGAAAGCGCGGCGGATGACTATTCCTTCGACCTGCTGACCAAGAACAAGGCCAACACGCGTGGCCTGGTGACGGCTTTCCAGAAACTGGCCAAGCTGGACGGCGGCAAGTCCGGCATGTTCTCGTCGCACCCGGGCTCGGAAGACCGCGCCAAGCATATCGAACAGCGCATCAGCAAGGCTTCGTAAGCGGCCTGCGCAAGGAAAAAACCGCCCGCACCGGTCATGCCGGTGCGGGCGGTTTTGCTTTGCTGGCGCTGTGCGCCCGGGGGTCAGCGGTAGACGATCACCGGGATGTCGGTATGCGTCAGCACCTTCTGCGTCTCGCTGCCCAGCAGCAGGCCGGACAACCCGCGCCGGCCATGAGATGCCATGAAGATCACGTCGCAGCCATGGCGCTCGGCCGCGTCGATGATGCCCAGGTAGGGCACCGCAAAGGTCGACATATCGGCGTCGAAGGTCACGCCCGCCGCCGTGGCCAGGTTCTCGACCTCTTTCAGATACAGCTTGGCCTGGTTCTCGATGCGGTCCTTGAAGGCCTGTGGGGCCTCGACCACGATTTCGCTGAACGGCGTGTAGGGGTACTCCTCCAGGCAGACATAGGCAGTGATGCGCGCGCCGATGGCCTTGGCGAGCTCCAGCCCGCCGTTGATGGCTTTCTTGGAGAGTTCCGAGCCGTCGGTGGGTAGCAGGATATGTTGGAACATGCGGGGCTCCTTTTCTGACTAGGGGATCGGGGCAGGGCAGCCAGCTGGCATCGGCGGATGCCGGGGCGCCGGGACGCGCCTGTCACGAATCCATTGTAGTCAGTGTGCCGAGAAGGGCATTGCGCGGAATCAATTGCAATGAAAGCGTCTCAGGCGCCCCAGCCCTCAGTCCGCCAGGACCTCGGCAACCGGCATGGCCGCGGCCTGTTCGGCCCGGCGCCAGTAGGACGGGTTGCCGTAGGTGTTCTTGAGGTGATCGATAAACAGCCGCACCCGCAGCGGCAGGTGCTTGCGCTGCGGAAACACCGCATGGATGCCGATCGGCGGCGCCTGGAACTCGTCCAGCACCGTCACCAGCCGCCCGCTGGCGATCTCGCTGCCGACCTCCCACCAGGAGCGCCACGCCAGCCCGTTGCCTTGCAGGCACCACTCATGCAGCACCGCGCCGTCGCTGCATTCCATGGTGCCGCCGACCTTGACCGTGACCGCGCGGCCTTCCTCCTGGAACACCCAGCCACGCTGCACATTGGCGCTGGCGCCAAAGGCAAGGCAGTTGTGGCGCTGCAGGTCTTCCGGCGCCATAGGGCGCCCGGCGCGCGCCAGGTACTCGGGCGAGGCCACCACCACGCGGCGCGTTTCGGCCAGCCGGATCGATACCAGGCTGGAGTCGGGCAGGTCGCCCAGGCGGATGGCGCAGTCGAAGCCTTCATTGACCAGGTCGACCACGCGGTCAGACAGGTCCAGCGTGATCGACACATCCGGATGCGACTCAATAAACAGTGGCACCAGCGGCGCCACGTGCTTGCGGCCGTAGCCCGCCGGGGCGGTCACGCGCAGGTGCCCGCTGGCCTTGACCCCGCCCGCCGAGACGCTGGCCTCGGCATTGTGCAGGTCGTTCAGGATGCGCTGGCAGTCTTCCAGGAAGGCAGAGCCTTCAAAGGTCAGGCTGATCTTGCGCGTGGTCCGTACCAGCAGCTTGACGCCCAGGCGCTCCTCCAGCGCGTCGATGCGCCGCCCGATGATGGCCGGCGCCACGCCTTCAGCCGCCGCCGCTGCGGAAAGGCTGCCGCGCGACGCGACGGATACAAAGGTCTCCAGTTGTTTGAAGTGGTCCACAAATGTTTGCCTGATGTGCCTTCGGTGTGCCGGCACGGTCACGCAAGCGGTGGCGTTGCGTCCATATGGCCGGGCAGTGAGGAGGATTTGGTGCGGAGTTTTGTTTTAGTCAGCCAAGATTAGTTGCCTAAAAGTAAAAGATCAAGTGACCCGCGACCACTTTGCCGCACTGCAGCGTCTCCCTACAATTCGATGCATTCAATGGTGTACAGAGCCACGCAACTGTGGTCTGCTCGTCCATCCACCCAGTCGCCCGTACCGTTGCAGGTTGCCCAGGCCCTCATGAACAAGATCCGCGCAGTCGTCTTCGATGCCTATGGCACGCTGTTCGACGTGTATTCCGTCACCGCGCGCGCGGAACAACTGTTCCCGGGCCGCGGCGAGGCGCTGGCGCTGCTGTGGCGGGACCGGCAGATCGACTACACGCGCATCCGCACCATGGCCGCCCCCGATGGCTCGCGCTACAAGCCGTTCTGGGCGATCACCGTGGACGCGCTGCGCTACGCCGCCGAGCGCCTGAACCTGACGCTGGATGAAGCCGCCGAGGCGCAGCTGCTCAAGGAATACGCGTGCCTGTCCGCGTTCCCGGAGAACCTGGGAGCGCTCAAGCGCCTGCGCCGCGCCGGGCTGCCGCTGGGCATCCTGTCCAACGGCAATGCCGAGATGCTGGACATCTCGGTCAAGAGCTCCGGCATGCATGGCCTGTTCGACCACGTGCTGTCGGTGGACGCCGTGCGCCAGTACAAGACCGCGCCGGCCGCCTACGCGCTGGGGCCGCAAGCCTTCAGCCTGCCCGCCGAAGAGATGCTCTTTGTCTCGTCCAACGGCTGGGACGCCTGCGGCGCCACGTGGTTCGGCTACACCACGTTCTGGATCAACCGTGCCGGCCATCCGGCGGAGCGGCTCGACGTAGCCCCCTCCGGCACCGGGCACGACATGAACGACCTGCTTGGATTCGTCCGCACCCGTGGCGTGGCGGTGTAGCAGGGTCCCTTCAACCAAGCCTTACCGCTATCGATCACAGGAGAAGACTGATGGCTATCACGCTGCCCGCGGGCATGAAGATTACCGGCGAGATCCTGCCGGCCTACGAAGATATCCTCACGCCGGAAGCCCTGGCCCTGGTAGACAAGCTGCACCGCGCCTTTGAGCCGCGCCGTCAGGAACTGCTGGCCGCGCGCGTGGAACGCGCCAAGCGCCTGGACGCCGGTGAGATCCCCGACTTCCTGCCGGAAACCAAGAGCATCCGCGAAGGCGACTGGAAGGTTGCCCCGATCCCCCAGGCCCTGGAATGCCGCCGCGTGGAAATCACCGGCCCGGTCGAGGCCAAGATGGTCATCAACGCCTTCAACTCGGGCGCTGACAGCTACATGACCGACTTCGAGGATTCCAACACCCCCAACTGGCACAACCAGCTGCAGGGCCAGGTCAACCTGAAGGCCGCCGTGCGCCGCACGCTGACCCTGGAATCCAAGGGCAAGCAATACAAGCTGAACGACAAGATCGCCACCCTGCAAGTGCGTCCGCGCGGCTGGCACCTGGACGAGAAGCACGTCACCATCGACGGCAAGCGCATCTCGGGCGGCATCTTCGACTTCGCGCTGTTCCTGTTCCACAACGCCCGCGAGCAGATCGCCCGCGGCGCCGGCCCGTTCTTCTACCTGCCCAAGATGGAAAGCCATCTGGAAGCGCGCCTGTGGAACGACATCTTCGTGATGGCGCAGAACGAGATCGGCCTGCCGCAAGGCACCATCAAGGCCACTGTGCTGATCGAAACGATCCTGGCGGCGTTCGAGATGGACGAAATCCTGTATGAACTGCGCGAGCACAGCGCTGGCCTGAACGCCGGCCGCTGGGACTACATCTTCTCGTGCATCAAGAAGTTCAAGAACGACAAGGACTTCTGCCTGGCCGACCGCGCCAAGGTCACGATGACCGCGCCGTTCATGCGTGCCTACGCGCTGCTGCTGCTCAAGACCTGCCACCACCGCGGCGCTCCCGCCATGGGCGGCATGAGCGCGCTGATCCCGATCAAGAACGATCCGGAGAAGAACGCCATCGCCATGGAAGGCATCATCAGCGACAAGCGCCGCGATGCCACCGACGGCTACGACGGCGGCTGGGTTGCCCACCCGGGCCTGGTCGAGCCGGCCATGAAGGAATTCGTGGCAGTGCTGGGCGACAAGCCCAACCAGTTCGGCAAGCAACGCCCCGACGTGCAAGTGAAGGGCGCCGACCTGCTCGACTTCAAGCCGGAAACGCCGATCACCGAGCATGGCCTGCGCATGAACATCAACGTCGGCATCCACTACCTGGGCGCCTGGCTGGATGGCAACGGTTGCGTGCCGATCCACAACCTGATGGAAGATGCTGCTACTGCCGAGATCTCGCGCTCGCAGGTGTGGCAGTGGATCCGCTCGCCGAAGGGCAAGCTGGAAGACGGCACCAAGGTGACGGCCGAGCTGGTGCGCAAGCTGATTCCGGAAGAGCTGGCGAAGGTGAAGGCACTGGTGGGTGGCGATACCAAGACCTATGACCGGGCTGCCGAGATTTTTGAGCAGATGTCTACGTCGGAGGATTTTGCTGAGTTTCTGACGCTGCCGCTGTATGAGGAAGTTTAAGCGGGTAGAGTGCTAGCAGGATGAAAAAACCGCAGCTTTGGCTGCGGTTTTTTCTTTTAGGATGCCGATCGAGTGTCCACTCAACTGTTGGAGTCGTTCAGGAAGGCGGTCACTCACTGGCACAGCCTCCAAATGTGCGCAGAACGTAAGCCTTCTGCGTGGAAGCCGCCAACTTACGGGCGCTGGATGACGGGGGCCACACGCATCGCTTGCGCACTACAATGCTCCTGTACAGGCGGCGTCCTGAGGGAGTCTCCAGATGACCGACAGCAGCGTGAAATCCAATCTTCGCAATACGTGGGAGTCGGCAGCACCCGGCTGGGCGAAGTGGGAGCATGTGTTTGCCACCAATCTTTCGGGCGCCACGGACACGCTCATCGATATGGCCGGTATCCGGCCGGGCATGCGCGTTCTCGATCTGGCCTGCGGTGCCGGCAGCCAGAGCATCCAGGCAGCGATGCGTGTGGGTGCCGGCGGCGAAGTGGTCGCCAGTGATATATCGGGCACCATGCTGGAGCATGTCCGCCGAAATGCCGCTCGTGCCGGTCTTCAGAATATCGAAACGCTGGAATGCGCAGTAGACGAATTGGACGAGACACTGGCGCCGTTCGACGCGGCAATGTGTCGATTGGGATTGATGCTTTTCCCGTCACCTGGTGAGGCATTGGAATCTGTCCGACGCGTACTCAAGCCTGGTGCGCGTTTCGCGGCGCTGGTCTTCACGACGCCGGCCAACAATCCCTTTATGGCCCAGCCGATGGCGATCCTTCTACGCCACGCGGGCAAGTCTCCGCCCGCCCCCGGACAACCTGGAATCTTCGCACTGGGAGGCGATGGCGTGATGGAACGCCTGATGAACGACAGCGGTCTTGGCGATGTGAAAACACAGCATGTTCGAGCGCAGCTCGTCTTGCCGAGCGCGTCCGATGCTCTGCAACTGATGCAGGAAGCCGCCGGGGCATACCGGGCTGTGGTAGCGGACCTCGACGTCGCGGCGAGATTGAGGGCCTGGAACGAGGTTTATGAATGCCTTAAGCAGTTCGACGTCGGTGAAGGCTTCAAGACCGAGCTTGAACTCATCATCGGGTCAGGCGCCAAGCCAGGATAGTTTTCGCCCGTTGGAGACTGAGGGTCGCCTGCGGGCTTAATCGCGTCGCCTCATGCGCGACACGGTACGACCGGAACGGGACCGCAACGGCGCCGTCCCCGGTCCCGCCGGACGGAGCGTGGTTGCGGCGCAGGCTATGGCATAGCCTGGAAGAATGAAAGCGTCCGGGCATTGGCCCGTTCGGCGGCGTCGGCGACATAGTGGACGCCCTGGTTTCGCGCGAAGGCGTGCATGCAGCCGGGATACGTGTGTATCTCGACATTGGGCTTGTCCGACAGCGCCGCGACGATCCGCGCCCGCGCTTCCGGCGGCACGAATTCATCTTCCTCGGCGATATGCATCAGCAGCGGCGTGGTGAACGTCGCGGCCTCGCCGAGATGCTTGTCGATGCCGACGCCGTAGTAGGAGACAGCCGCTTCGGCATTGGTGCGGACTGCGGTCAGGAATGCCAGCAGTCCGCCAAGGCAGTAGCCGACCGTGCCCACGCCGCTGGTAATGCCGTCCAGCCGCCGCGTGAACTGGATGGTCGCATCCAGGTCGCCCACGCCCGCATCGACATCGAAGGCCTGGTAGAGCGCCAGGGCCTTCTGCCATTCCGCATCGCTCTTGTCGGTGAGTTCGACGTTCGGCTGCTGGCGCCAGTAGAGATCCGGGCAGATGGCGGTGAAACCGTGTTGCGCGAAATGATCGCAGGTGGCACGCATGTCGTCGTTGATGCCGAAGATCTCCTGGATCACCACAATGGCCTTGCCGTTGGCCGCTGATGTCGGCCTGGCAAGGTAGGCCCGGAAGTTGCCGTCCGCTACGTCGATCGATGTGTACTCGCCCATGATGCCTCCTGTTATGCGGGGGTTTTGCCCATGCGGGCAGCCGTCAATGTAGCGCAATTCCCCGTCAGCGCGCGCCCAGCGCGGAGAGCAATGCGGCGGTGGTCAGGATGGCATGCGCGAACGTGGGCCCGTTGATCTCATGCGCGGCATGCAAGGCTTCCGGCGAGAATGCCGCGGTCGCGTCCCGCACCAGGGTCACATGGTAGCCAAGTTCCGCCGCGAACCGCCCCGTGGCTTCGATGCAGGTGTTCGCCAGCAAGCCCACCAGGACGACCTGCCGGATGCCGTGCTGCTTGAGCTGGAAATCCAGGTCCGTGTTGGCGAAGCCGCTGCCGCCCCAGTGCTCATGGACAATCACGTCGCCGGCCATGGGGCGGAAATCAGGATGCCAGTCTCCGCCCCAGGTGCCTTCGGCAAAGACCTGCGCGCGGCTGGCACCGAGCTGGTAGGGGCTGGCGTGCTGCCAGCCGAGATGCTCGTCCGGGCGGGCGCGATGGTGCGGCACGTAGAACACCTGTATGCCGCGCGAACGCGCCGCGCTGGTCACCGCACGCAGATTTGCCAGCGTCCCGAGTTTGTCCGCCACCGGCTTGGCCAGGCCGTTCAGCTTGCCGCCTTCGCTCAGGAAATCGTTGTACGGATCCACCAGCAGAAGCCCGGTGGACTCGCTGGTGTAGGCGGGGCCTGTCATGATCGTCCTCCCTGGCACTGGCAATCGTGCCTCTGCGACACTGGTCAGCGTTGCACGAACGCCAGCAGATCGTTGTTGATGAGATCCGGATGGGTCGTGCACATGCCATGCGCCAGGCCCTTGTAGACCTTCAGGGTGCCGTTGCGCAGCAGCTCCGCGCTCAACGGGGCCGAGGCCCCGATGGGCACGATCTGGTCGTCGTCGCCGTGCATGACCAGCACCGGCACGTCGATCGCCTTCAGGTCTTCGGTGAAGTCAGTTTCCGAGAATGCCTTGATGCAATCGTATTGGGCCTTGACCCCGCCCATCATGCCCTGTCGCCACCAGTTGTCCTTCACGCCTTCCGAGACCTTCGCGCCATCGCGGTTGTAGCCATAGAAGGGCACCGGCACTTCCTTGTAGAACTGGGCGCGGTCGGTGGCTACCCGCTCGCGAAAGCCGTCAAACACCTCCACCGGCAAGCCCCCCGGATTGGCGTCCGTCTTGACCATGATCGGCGGTACGGCACCGATCAGGACCGCCTTGGCCACGCGCCCGGCGCCATGCTTCGCGACATAGCGTGCCACTTCACCGCCGCCAGTCGAGTGGCCGACATGGACAGCGTCCTTCAGGTCGAGGTGCGCAACGAGCGCGGCCACGTCGGCGGCGTAGGTGTCCATCTCATTGCCGATGGCGGTCTGGGTGGAGCGGCCGTGGCCGCGGCGATCGTGCGCAATGACCCGGAACCCCCTGGCCAGGAAGAAATGAAGCTGGGCATCCCAGTCGTCGGCGGTCAGAGGCCAGCCGTGATGAAAGACGATTGGTTGCCCCGCGCCCCAGTCCTTGAAGTAGATCTCGGTCCCGTCCCTGGTTGTAATCGTTCCCATGGCTTGCTCCGTCTGAAGGGGATTGGAAAGCCCGCGGCGGCTCGAGGACCCGATGTGTGCGATCGTCGCCAGCCTGTGCGCTGGCGGCATGGCAGCCTGCTTCACGGTCGGCAACCATCGCGGTGACGGCCATTATTCTCCTGGACTCTGGCCAGACGCTACGTAAAATCGGCAAATCGGATGGTGCCTGCCGAGCCTGCGCCAGGTGTCAGCCATCCCGCCGCAGGGCACTCCAATTCACTTGAGCGCAAGAGGGTGACGATGACCAACGCCAGCTATGCGGAGTTTGATGAATTCGAAGCGTCACTGTATGGCGTAAACGGCCGGTACATGCTGCGCTCGGCGCAGCGACGGGACTGGCGCCTGCGTGTGCTCGAGCTGAATGGCGTTGCCTTGATGGCCGGACAGGAAGGCGCCGCGACGATCTACAGTGGCGCAGGCATGCCGGGATGCTTCAACCTGTTCCTGCCGCTGAGCGGACATGAATGCACGGTGGTCGACGGGCGCCGGTTCGACCGCCATGCAATCGGCTGGATGGCGCCGGACCGCATGTTCCATATCGACGCCAGCCGCCCGGCAAGCTGGATGACAATCTCCATGCCATGCGAGCTCGTCTGCCGGTGGATGGCGACATACGCAGACAATGCCGACTTGTCATTGCTCGCCCGCAATCTTGTCCTGACCGGCGGTCCAAGCTTGGGCGCCCTGCTTGCGCTGACCCAGCGCCTGCTCTTCATCGATGATCGCCAGCCTGCCCAACTGCATCACCCGGCTGGCGAGCAGACCGCACGCAGCGAACTCCTCCGGCTCGCGTTCAACACCCTGCTGCCGCTAGCCGCGCGTAGCACCGACACTGCCAGGCACCAGAATCACCGGCGCATCCTGAGCCAGGCCATGGACTTGCTGGCAGCGGCGCGGCACACGCCCATCCTGCTTGAAGATCTGTGCGCAGCTACCAGTGCCTCGGAACGTACCATTCGCAACGTGTTCAACCGGTACGTCGGCATCAGCCCCCACCGGTACCTGGTGCTCCACCGCTTGCACCACGCGCGCCAGGCGCTGAAGCATGCCAAGGCAGGCGAGACGGTCACGAGCATCTGTATGCGCTTCGGGGTCTGGGACATCGGCCGGTTCGCCATGCAGTACCGCCGGCTGTTCGGCGTGCTGCCCAGCCAGACGCTGCGCGCGTCGCATCTCCGCATGCAGGCGCCACACTAGGCCGATGCCCGGCCTGGGTGCCTACTCGAAGAACATCTCGAAGACCTGCGTGCGCAAAACCACTGGATGGCCGCATCGCGGTGGTAGCCCGATCCCATTTTTATTGACCGACTCTGGCCGGTTTCTGACGACCATCCCATCCGTGCCCGGCCTGCCTCCGGCAACTGAAAGAGCGTTTCACATTGTGGAATTTGCTCCGGGTTTCCCCCGGCGCTATCTTTCGTTCCTTGAAAATGCTTTCCACACTGCGGAATTTAGTGTTTATCTCATTGAAAAATAAGGAAAAATCAACTCTTATGTCTTATATAAGACTTTGCCGCGACGCATCAAGAACGCCCTACAATGAACCCACGCTGCTCGCCTCGACATCCGCCAGCACACTCAACTATTTTTTCAAACGCGCTTTCTTCTTAGGAAATTCCCATGGCCCAGTATCAAGACGACATCAAGGCAGTTGCCGGTTTGAAAGAGAACCACGGCAGCGCGTGGAATGCCATCAATCCCGAGTATGCCGCCCGCATGCGTGCCCAGAACAAGTTCAAGACTGGCCTGGACATCGCCAAGTACACTGCCAAGATCATGCGCGCCGACATGGCCGCCTACGATGCCGACTCGTCGAAGTACACCCAGTCGCTGGGCTGCTGGCACGGCTTCATCGGGCAGCAGAAGATGATCTCCATCAAGAAGCACTTCAACAGCACCGAGCGTCGCTACCTTTACCTGTCCGGCTGGATGGTGGCCGCGCTGCGCTCTGAGTTCGGCCCGCTGCCGGACCAGTCGATGCACGAAAAAACCTCCGTCAGCGCGCTGATCCGCGAGCTGTACACCTTCCTGCGCCAGGCCGACGCCCGTGAACTGGGCGGCCTGTTCCGCGAGCTGGACGCTGCCCAGGGCCCTGCCAAGGCCGCCATCCAGGCGAAGATCGACAACCACGTCACCCACGTCGTGCCCATCATCGCGGACATCGACGCGGGTTTCGGCAACGCCGAAGCAACGTACCTGCTGGCCAAGCAGTTCATCGAAGCGGGCGCATGCTGCATCCAGATCGAAAACCAGGTGTCCGATGAGAAGCAGTGCGGCCACCAGGATGGCAAGGTCACCGTGCCGCATGAGGACTTCCTGGCCAAGATCCGCGCCATCCGCTACGCCTTCCTGGAACTGGGCGTGGACGACGGCATCATCGTGGCCCGTACCGATTCGCTGGGTGCCGGCCTGACCAAGCAGATCGCCGTGACCAACACGCCGGGCGACCTGGGCGACCAGTACAATTCCTTCCTCGATTGCGAGGAGTTGTCGGCCGACCAACTGGGCAATGGTGACGTCATCATCAAGCGCGACGGCAAGCTGCTGCGTCCCAAGCGCCTGCCCAGCAACCTGTTCCAGTTCCGCGCCGGCACGGGCGAAGCGCGTTGCGTACTGGATTGCGTCACCGCACTGCAAAACGGCGCTGACCTGCTGTGGATCGAAACCGAAAAGCCGCATATCGCCCAGATCGGCGGCATGGTCAGCGAGATTCGCAAGGTCATCCCGAACGCCAAGCTGGTGTACAACAACAGCCCGTCGTTCAACTGGACCCTGAACTTCCGCCAGCAGGCGTATGACGCGATGAAGGCCGCGGGCAAGGATGTGTCGGCATATGACCGCGCCCAGCTGATGAGCGTGGAATACGATCAGACCGAACTGGCGAAGCTCGCCGACGAAAAGATCCGGACCTTCCAGGCCGACGCGTCGCGCGAAGCAGGTATCTTCCACCACCTGATTACGCTGCCGACCTACCACACCGCCGCGCTGTCGACCGACAACCTGGCCAAGGAATACTTCGGCGACCAGGGCATGCTGGGTTATGTGGCTGGCGTGCAGCGTAAGGAAATCCGTCAGGGCATCGCCTGCGTCAAGCACCAGAACATGTCCGGCTCGGACATCGGCGACGACCACAAGGAGTATTTCAGCGGCGAAGCGGCCCTGAAAGCGGCGGGTAAAGACAACACCATGAACCAGTTCTGATACCAGTAATACCCCAAGCAAAACGCCAACCCATACGGGTTGGCGTTTTTTTGTCCGGCGAGATCGCTCGCGGGGTTCTCATCAAACATATTCTTGTGCGCTTCCATGCAGAAGCTGTACGTGTGGCTTGAAATCAGCGTGCTGGGTTGAGACGCGGATGCGTCTCCTCTCCCCAGTGATACAGTACAAGGCCAGACAGTCCCATCGCGATGGCGACGAACCAGAATGCACTCTCGACGCGGCCACCGAGCGCTGCAGCTGCGCCCAGGCAGAGCGCGCCGATGCCATACCCGAGGTCGCGCCAGAAGCGGTAGATGCCAATGGCGGACGCCCGCCAACTGGGGTGTGCGATGTCGGCTACCGCAGCGCTCAGATTGGGGTACAACATCGCCATGCCCAGCCCGGTCACGGCGGCCGAGGTGCTCCACCAAACCGAGCCGCTGCCTAGCGGCAGCAGGGCCACGCCAGCGCCACACACCCACATACCCCCGACATTGAGGCGCTGACGGCCGACCTTGTCCGAGAATCTACCGGTGAATAGCTGGGCACCGCCCCAGGTAAAGCCGTAGACACCCACTATCCAGCCAATGCCGGGCAGGCTCACTCCCTGCTGGTGCAGGTAGATGGGAAACAAGGCCCAAACCAGCGCGTCAACGAACTTCTCCACTAGCCCGGCCTGGCAGAGCGCGGCCATTCGACGGTCGCGCCAACTCATCAGGACGAACATCTCGCTGCTCGATGGTTGCTCGCTTACGCCCGGCGGGTAGCGTGGGTGAAGCACTGTCGCGGATGTGCCGGCGGTGTGGCGTTTGACCTCAGCCCGGGCCCAGGGCAGCGTCTCCATCACCACCAGCCAGGCGAGCAATGTCGCCAGCCCAATGACGACAGCGCCGAACCACAGCAATCCTTCGCGCGGACCCGAGATGGAAGCCGCATAGCCCGTGACCACTCCTGCCACGGCGACACCTACGTAGCCAGAGAATTCGTTCAGCCCGATAACCAGGCCGCGCTGGTCGGCTCGCGTAATGTCGAGCTTGGCCGTCTGGGTCATTGACCAGGTCAGGCCCTGATTCACACCGAGCAAGGTAGTTGCCAGGACAATCCAGTTCCACGATGGCGCGAAATAGATAAGCAGCGGAATCGGTAGCGCTACAAGCCATCCGATGAGCAGCACTCGTTTGCGGCCGATGTGCTCCGCCAGGCGACCCGCAACGAAGTTCATAGCACCCTTGACGAAGCCGAATGCCACGACGAAGGCCACCAGTAGCATGAACGACCCACGTGGCACGCCGAACTCGGTCTCGGCGAGCGCCGGTACAACGTTGCGCATCATGCCAATGGTCATGCCTACGAACAGCACCTGCAGCAGTTGCTGCAGAATCTGGCCAAGATTGGCACGTATGCCGAAGTCAATCGAGAGCGGCTTCAATCGCGCGCACCTTCGGGCTTAATGCCACGCAGACTGACCTCTATGATGCGAGCCATGTTCTCCGGTTGCTGCGGGATGTCGGCAACCACCGCATCGACAAAGGCATCGCGCGACATTGCGAGCATCGGGTTGAAGCGTTTCTCGAACCCGATGGTCGATGCAGGCTTGCCAGAAAGGCCTGCGCCGCAGGCGCTGCCGGCTTGATGTCCAGGATAAATCTCAAGCTCGGCAGGGAGATTCAACAGCTTGCGATGCAAGCTATCGTGCAGTCGGGCGGCCATTTCGCGTTCTCTCCCGGCCAGGTCCGGCCGGCCGGCACATCCAAAGAAATAGGAAAAGGTGGCGTTTTCAGTGGGACGTTGGCGGAAGAACATGACGGTTTCCTGTGTCTGGACACTGGCGCCTAGTCGGCCCGCGCTTTCCGTGCCATGACATCCGTCTCCTTGCCCTATGCCTCGATGGGCAGCCCGTGAGCGCGCCACTCGGCCACGCCATCAGTCAGGTGGAAGGCGCGATAGCCCTTCTTGCGCAGGAACTCGACAGCGTCCTTGGCCATCAGGCAGAAGGGGCCGCGGCAGTACGCGACAACGGGCATGTCTTTGGGCAGCTCGGCAAGCCGCTTCCTGAGTTCGTCGAGCGGCAGGGAGCGAGCATGCGGCAAGTGGGCCGTGGCGAACTCCTCTGCTGGGCGCACATCGAGAACCAGCACTTCTCCGGCCCTGGCCTTCTTCAAGATGGCAGCACGGTCGAATCCTTCGAGGTCGTCGCCATGCTCGATGATTGACGCCAGGGCCACCTGCAATTCCACTAGCCGCTCCTCGGCCGCTGAACGAAGCGTTACCCAGAGGTCGGCCACGCTGGTGCTGGCCAGACGGTACTGGACGTACTTCCCATCCTTGCGGGTCTCGACGAGACGAGCCTGGCGCAGCTCCTTGAGATGAGCGCTGGCGAGCTTCACGCTGATTTCTGCCTGGGCGGCCAGAACCTCGACGGTTTTCTCACCCTGGCACATAAGCTCGATAAGCTCCAGACGTTTCGGGCTGGCTACGGCTTTCCCGATGCGCGCGACCTGCTCGTACAGGTGGTTCTTTAACGTTCTCATTTTTTCATTCTATGGAACGTTAGAATGAATGGCAAGCTCCGTGTGGAAGGAGCTCCTCTCTGGGAGGCTGTTTGACAGCGGCTGCCAGCGGTAGCTTCATGCCTCAGTCAGACCAGCACGTGACGTGTCTCTAGAAAGAAGCGCTGAATCTCTTGTTCAATCTCCGGATCGATCATTCTGACCGGCCGGTTTCCGTTCGGGCAGGCAAGCCTTGGGGTCGTTCCAAACAAGCGACAAATCAACGGGCGCTCCGAATACACGCTGCATCCCTTGGTATCAAGGTGAGGGCAACTCAGGTTTGCCAGCGCCGTTTCGTGCTCGGCATCGCTTTTGACGGGAAGCCTCGACATTTCCTCCGCTGAGGTTGTCACAGGACCACAACAGTCATGACATCCAGGGGTGCACTCAAATGTGGGAATTCGTGAGCGAAGAAATCTGATCTTTTGACTATTCATTGGTGCGGTTATCAGAAAGTCGGTCAGGAGCTGGCCGAGGTAGGATGCGCGCTACATTCAACCCAACTGTGCGCCGCGATCTAGTTCAACTAACGTGCCCCCGGCGGTAGTCTGAGGAATTCCGACGCCTCTTGCATAGCGCTCTCGGCCAGCTCACGGGCATCCTCGCCGCCGCCGGGCGTCATCAGGCCGGCCAGTGCTGCATAGAGCAAGTGGATCAGGTCCACGGCACGGTGATACTGTTCGTCGCTCATCTCTTTCCCTCTACGAGGCCATCGAGCCGTGTCGTCAGCTCAGGCCGGGACCTTGCTGTGGGACTGGCCGATGGCCGCGCCTGATCGGGCCGCCGTTTCATGTGCCTCCCCGCCCAGACAGATGCTGCACAAGCCAGATCATTGCCGACACCGCTGCACCGGCCCAGAGCGTCACGATCACCAGCGCCGCAACGTGGCTGACGGGGCGGTGGGCGGATGCCGCGGCCGCCGCGCGATGCTGGCGCATTACCGCGACCGGAATCCACCGTATTGCCAGCAACAAGCCCAGCGGCACCACCACCACGTCATCCAGATAGCCGAGCACCGGAATGAAATCGGGAAACAGGTCAATGGGCGACAAGGCATAGGCGGCGACCGGCAAGGCCAGTGCTTTCGCATACCATGGCGTGCGGGGATCTTGCGCGGCCAGCCACACGGCGTGCACATCTTCCTTGACTGCGCGAGCCCAACGCCGGGAACGTGCGATCAAATGAGCCAGAAGATCCCGGCGCCACAAATGCAGACGCACATCGTCCAGCACCGGAACCGCAGCGAGGGCAAGCAACAGGGTTGCCAGCGCAAGTGTGGCGCTGAACCCGACGTGCTTGAACCCCAGGGCGCCAATGACGCCGCCGGCAAAGAACAATACGACGAGTGTGATGAGTACCTGCAGCTTATGCCGATTGGCGAGCACCGGCGGCTTGCTCGAATCGGCCCTGGACAGGTTCCAATAGAACAGCTTGCCCAGTTCGATACCGATGTCGGTGACCATGCCGGTCACGTGCGTGGTGCGGATCTCGGCATTCGACAGCTTGGTGACCATGGCATTTTGCAAGCCCATGATGAAACAGAGCACCATGACTGTTGCCGGCACGAACAACCATTCGTGGTGTTCGAGATTGCTGCCTAGCAGGCCAAAACACACCAACAACAAGGCTTCCAGCATGAGCGGCAATGCGTATTCGCTATGCAGTCGCTCGCGCCGGGCCCAGTTGATCAGTACCGCTGAGCAGGCGGCGCCCGCCAGGAACGACAGCAAGGCCCCAAGGCCGTCCAACATCAGCCAGAAACTGCCAAGCGCCAGGTTGTCGGCCATGGCGGACACAACGCCCGACATGTGCGAGGTGTACTGCTGCACGGCCAGGAAGCCGCCTGCGTTGGTTGCTCCGGCCACAAACGCCAGGTAGCAGGCCAGTTGCCGATTGCTGCCGGGACTGCGCTCCTTCCCAGTCAGCTTGCGCAAGTACAGGATAGGCATGGTTGCGTTGGTAAGGAGGCTTGCGCGGGGGAGGGCGGTGTCAATACCGGACCTGCGGTCTTGCCAGCTTCGGCCAGGCCGCACGATCCGACGCAAGGCGCTCGCCGCGTTTCAGGCGGCGAGCGGCCGCGGTCAGGCTTAGCGAATGCGCGGTTTCCAGGATGCGCGCTCGTGCAATCAGCGCGTCCAGGGAGGGCAGCTTGTGCGCCCCCTTCCAGGCAAACAGCGTGTAGTTGGAACTGTCTTCGGAAAGAGAAATCGACATCGACTGGCCGAACGCGGTGCTGACTTCCTCCAGGTAAAGCGGGATATCGGGATCGCTTTCGAGAAAATTCGCGACCAGCACGCCGGTATCGGCCAGGCGGGCATGACAGGCGGCATAGAAGTCTGCCGTCCCCAGCTGCACCGGCATGCCATCGGCCAGAAACCCGTCCACCAGGATCACGTCCGGTCGCGCATCCTGGTTCGCAACATAGTCGGCGCCATCTGCGCAAACCACCTCAAGTCGTTCGTCGTCCGGCGGGATCTGGAATTGCTCGCGCAGGGCGATGACCGCCGGATTAATTTCAATTGCCACGATCTTGGTGTTGGGCAGATGCCGGTAGCAGTACTTGGCAAGCGAACCGCCACCCAGGCCGATCATTGAGATCCTGGCCGGGACTGGGTGCAACAACAGGAATCCCATCATCGTCCGGGTATAGCCCAGCACGAGCTTGTCGGGATCCTTGCGCGACATGAAGCTCTGGGTCGCGAGCGCGTCGAAATGCAGGGACAGGGCGTGCTGGGTTTCCAACACCTTGGGCGTACCGTCGTGGCTCGCCTCGGCAAGGAACTTCAGGTAGGCGTCGAACGAGGTGCGGTCGGCATGCATAGCTCAGGATTCCATCAAAGCGCCTTGGGAAGCGCCTCTCCCCGCAACAATGCCGCGATGGTGACGACAGCGGCGGCTTCGTCCGCTCCGTCCGCCTGGATGCGGATGTGCGTTCCCACCCGGGCGGACAGGCGCATGACCTCCATCACGCGCTTGGCGTTTGCAACCCAGGGGCCACTGGTAAGCAGGATCTCGCACTCAAATTGATTGGCCGTGAAAGCCAGCCGTGCGGAATTCCGCCCTTGAAATGCATTCCCGGCAGTTACCGCTATCGTCACTTCTACCACTGCGCCCCTCATCAAAAAGTTGTGCCCCCTGAAGACTCGTTTGCGCGGGACCGCGCGCCCTGCCAGCATCTACTAAGGCATGCCGGCGCATCTTGGAGATGTATACTATTATAATTCCATTATTATATGATGACATTGTTAGACGCATGGAATCCAAGACTGCCCGCCTGACCGTATTGATCGATCCGGAGAAGAAAAAGGCCTTTGAGGCGCTCTGCGCCGCCCAGGACCAGACGCCATCCCAAGTCGTTCGCCAGATGATTCGCGACTATTTGCAGCAGTACGAGGTGGACTACGCCACCCGGCCGACGCTTGGAGCGCCAAGGTCAGTGGCGAAGGAACGCGGGTGATGCAGGAAGGGGCCAGCCGGTGCCCACGCTCAGGTGCACACCTCAGGTGCACACCGCTGTTGCCAGGGCCGGATCACTAGCGTCTTGTGGCACCGGTCTGCCGGACGGCGCTTAGTATTGCGCGCAGGATCTCTATCGGCGGCGGTGGACAGCCCGGCACCGTTATGTCTACCGGGATGACATTGGCGACGCGGCCGCAGCTCGCATAGCTCTCCCCGAAGATCCCGCCAGTACAGCCACAGTCGCCTATCGCCACCACCAGTTTCGGCTCCGGGGTTGCCGCATAGGTGCGCAGCAGGGCCTCTTCCATATGACGCGAAACGGGTCCCGTCACCAGGAGCATGTCGGCATGGCGCGGGCTTGCGACGAACTTGATGCCCAGGCCTTCGATGTTGTAGTAAGGATTGCCGAGTGCGTGGATTTCCAGTTCGCAGCCATTGCAGGAGCCTGCGTCGACCTGCCGGATCGTCAGCGCCTGCCCGAGAATGTCGAGCAGCTCCCGGTGGATGCGCTGGATGGAGGCGGCCTCGTCCGCCGCGCCGCGCGGAGCAGGCTCAGTAACGATGCCGGTATGTGCGATCTGCCTGAGGATTTTCCACATCAGAGATCGTGCCCTGAATAGCTGAGGTTGAAGGATTTGTTGATCAGCGGAAAGTCCGGCACGATGTTCCCGATGATGGCATGCTCCAGCACCGGCCAGTTCTGCCACGACGGGTCGTGGCAATGGCAGCGCAGAATGCGGCTGTCATCGGCAAGGTCGAGCGCGACCAGGACTTCGCCACGCCAGCCCTCCACCCATCCGACCCCGATGGCGGCGCCGGCGGGCGCTTGCGGAACGATTCGCGTGGCACCCTCCGGCAGGCCTGCACAGATGGCACGGATCAGTCGCAGCGACTCCAGCACCTCATCGAAGCGCACCGCCACCCGGGCGGCGACATCGCCGCCGCGGTGCGTGGCCATCTTCACGGCGACGCTATCGTAGGGCCGCCAGGCATGGTCGCAGCGCAGGTCCGCGGCGCAACCGCTGGCACGTCCGGCCAGGCCGGTAAGCCCAAGCCGGGCGGCAAGCTGCGGCGTGACGCAGCCTGCTCCAAGAAATCGGTCCTGCAGGCCCGCATGTTCGTCGTACACCGCACGCAGCACGCGTACTTCCCGCTCGATGTGACCGCACTGCTGTTCCAGGCGCTCAGCCATGGCTGGTGCCAGGTCTTGCGCAACGCCGCCCGGTACCACGGCGTCCATCATCAGCCGGTGACCGAAAGCCTCTGCGGACAACCGCTGCCAGTCCTCGCGCAGGCGAGAGAATTGCGCCAGGCCGAAGGCCAGCCCCGCGTCATTGCCCAGCGCCCCCAGGTCACCCAGGTGATTGGCCACCCGCTCACGCTCGAGCATCAGGGCGCGCAGCCAGTCCGCCCGCGGTGGAGGCGCGCAGCGCCAGGCGGACTCCAGCGCCATGCAATAGGCCCAGGCATAGGCCACGGTGGAATCGCCCGAGACCCGGCCGGCCAACCGGTAGCCCTCGGGCGGCGCCAGTTCGGTGAAACGCCGCTCGATGCCCTTGTGGGTGTAGCCCAGGTGTTCCTCCAGCCGCAGCACCTTCTCGCCGACCACCGAAAAGCGGAAGTGGCCGGGTTCGATGATGCCGGCATGCACCGGCCCGACCGCGATCTCGTGCACGCCGTCGCCCTCCACGCGCACGAAAGGATAGTTGGCAGGCAATATGCCGCCGGTGGCCGCACCCGCCGGCGCGCCGCCTTGCAGCGGCCGCGCCCCTGCCGGCCACAGGCCGTGGTCCAGCCAGGGCCGGCCATCGCGGCTGTCCTGCACGGGGATACCCACCAGGTCGGTCATGGCACGTTGCATCCGGCCCGCGCATGGGAATACGCCGGCCAGGTCCGGCACGGCGGGCGCGACGCCATCCAGTCGCAGTTCGAGCCACATCAGCCCCCGCGCCGCGGCGTATGTGACGCATGCCGTCAACGTGCCGCCGCTGGCACTCCGATCAACGCCCCACAGCGCAACGAGGCGCCCGCCAGCGTCCGCCACCGCGCGGGCCGTGACCGACCAGCCGTCTGGATCGACCCGGCCATGCCAGACTGGCAGCGGCGCGGGCAACCGCTCCAGGTTGAGGCCGGGATCGGACAGAGTCATCGGTTCAGCTCCCAAGCATTGCGGCTGCCTGCCGGTACCAGGTGTCGAGATAGGGCGGAACATAGAGGCCCAGCATCAGCCCCAGGGCGAGGTGCGTGAACACCGGGACCAGCGCTGGCGGATGCGCCAGCGGCATGAGCGTGGTGTCGCCGAAGACCATCGGCTGCACCCGGCTGAACACCGCGGCGAACGCCAGCCCAAGTGCCAACAGCAGGAAGGGCGTGGCCCACGGCTGTTCGCGCATGGCGGTGGTGACGATCAGGAACTCGCTGGCAAAGACCCCGAACGGGGGCATGCCCAGGATGGCGAGCACTCCTACCATCAGGCCCCAGCCGACCGTGGGACTGACACGGATCAACCCGCGAATATCGTCCATGACTTGCGTGCCCGCCTTCTGCGCGGCGTGGCCGACGGCGAAGAAGATCGCTGACTTGACCAGCGAATGCACCGTCATGTGCAGCAGGCCGGCATAGCTGGCGATCGGCCCGCCCATGCCGAAGGCGAAGGTCATCATGCCCATGTGCTCGATGGACGAATACGCGAACATGCGCTTGATGTCGCGTTGCCGGATCAGGAAGAAGACAGCCGCGACCACCGATAGCAGGCCGAACCCCATCATCAGGCGGCCGGTCAGATGGTTGCCAAGCGCCGCATCGGTCAGCACCTTGCAGCGCAGCACGGCATAGAGCGCCACATTGAGCAGCAGGCCGGAGAGCACGGCGGATACCGGGGTTGGCCCCTCGGCGTGGGCATCGGGCAGCCAGTTGTGCAGTGGGACCAGGCCGACCTTGGTGCCATAGCCGATAAACAGGAAGGCAAACGCCAGCGTGATGATGTTGGGATCGAGCTGGCGCTTGACCGCGTCCAGGTTGGTCCACAGCAGGGCCCCGCCCTCCGGGCCGATGACCTGCTCGGCGGCCATGTACAGCAGCACCGTACCGAACAGCGCCTGGGCAATCCCCACCCCGCACAGGATGAAGTACTTCCAGGCGGCCTCGAGGCTCGCGGCGGTGCGGTAGACGCTGACCAGCAGCACCGTGGTCAGCGTGGCGGCCTCCATCGCAACCCACACGATACCCATATTGTTGGTCGTCAGCGCCAGCAGCATGGTGAAGGTGAAGAGCTGGTACATGCTGTGGTACAGACGCAGCCGCGGCGGCGTCATCTTGCCGTGGTCGTGCTCCACCCGCATGTACGGCCGCGAAAAAATCGAGGTGGTCAGCCCCACGAACGCGGTCAGCGCAACCAGGAAGACGTTCAGGGCATCGATGTAGAACTCCCGGTCCCATGCCAGCATGGGACCATCGGCGACGATTTGCGCCGTCAGCACGCAGGCGGCGAGGAATGTGCCCAGGCTGAAGGCGACATTGATGTCGCGGGCGCGCTCGCGATGTCCCGTCAGCGCCAGCACCAGCCCGCCGGCAAGCGGAAATCCAAGCAGAAAGGCCAGCGCGGTCAACTCAATCCTCCTTCAGCTTCTCAAGGTGACGGATGTCCAGGCTGTCGAACTGCTCGCGGATCTGGAACATGAACACGCCCAGGATCAGCACGCCGATCAGCACATCCAGCGCGATGCCCAGCTCGACCACCATCGGCATGCCATAGGTCGCGGCGGTGGCCGCAAAGAAGAGGCCGTTCTCCATCGCCAGGAAGCCGATGACCTGCGGCACCGCCTTGGAGCGCGTGATCATCATCAGGAAGGACAGCAGCACGCAGGCCAGCGCAATGCCCAGCGTGCCGCTGGCGAGCTTCAGCGACAGCCGCGAGATCGGCATGGTGAGGTTGAAGGCGAAGATCACGACCAGGATGCCGATCAGCATCGTGGTGGGAATGTTGATCAGCGTTTCGACGTCCCTGCGGATCCGGAGACGATCGATCACGCGGTGCAGCAGATAAGGGATGAGCAACGCCTTGAGGATTGCGGTCAGGCCGGCCGACAGGTAGAGGTGCGGCTGGCCCGTCACGTAGCCGACGATAGCCGTGGCCAAGGCCAGGGTCGCACCCTGCAGCGTGAACAAGTTGATCAGCGACAGGATCCGTCGTTGCGAGATCATGGCGAAGGCGAGGATCAACAGCACCGCGCCGAGCAGGTTGACAAACTGGGTGAGGAGTACGGTCACTGGCCTGGCCTCCGGGGGTTCAGCGTGCCAGCAGCAAGTGGACCAGCATGCCGATCACCGCCAGCAGAAAGGCGGTGGCCAGGAACTCCGGCACGCGGAAGATGCGCATCTTGGCGCTCGCCGTCTCCAGCGCCGCCAGCAGGATCCCGCCCACCATGAGCTTGAACAGCAGCGCGGGCAGCGCCAGCAGCATGGCCAGGGGAGCTTGCGCTTCAGCAACGCCCCATGGGAAAAACAGCGCCAGGCCGATGCAGGAATAGGCGAACAGCTTCAGGCTTGCCGCCCACTCAAGGAGGGCCAGATGCCGCCCCGAATATTCCAGGATCAGCGCCTCGTGGATCATCGTCAGCTCGAGGTGGGTGGCGGGATTGTCGACCGGTATGCGGGCGTTCTCGGCCAGGGATACCATGGTGAACGCCACGCCGGCAAACGCCAGGCCGGGATAGATGGCCAGGTCCCGGTGAGCAATCGTCTCGACGATGGTGGTGAGCGAGGTCGACTTGGAGACCAGCGAGGCGGAGAACAGCACCATCAGCAGCGCCGGTTCCGCCAGGAAGCCGATCAGCATCTCGCGCCGCGCTCCCAGGGACCCGAAAGCGGTGCCGACGTCCATCGCCGCCAGCGAGATGAAAACCCGCGCCAGCGCGAACAGGCCGACCAGGGCAATCGCGTCGGCGGCCGGTGCCAGTGGCAGATCGGTGGACACGGTCGGGACGATCGAGCAAGCCAGCGCCATGCAGCCGAACACCACGTAAGGCGTGGCGCGGAACAGCGGCGAGGCATTGTCCGCGACCACCGAGTCCTTGTTGAACAGCTTGTGCAGCATGCGATAGGGCTGCCAGAGGCTGGGTGCCGACTTGTTCTGCAGCCAGGCGCGCCACTGATTGACCCAGCCGGTCAGCAGCGGCGCCAGCGCGATCGAGATCACGATCTCAAGCAGCTGTGACAGGATCCCGGTCAGGTTCATGCGGCCCTCTTCACATCACGGCCAGCAGCGTGGCGGCCAGGGTCAGGAAGCTGTACAGCAGGTAAACCGAGATGCGTCCCTGTTGCATCAGGCCGATCAGCCGGGCCAGGTACGACGCCAGATCGATCACGGGGACATACATCCAGCGCCAAAAATGATCCGCCACTGTGACCCGGTAGTGCGGCTGCTCATCGAATGGCGTCGGCAGGTCGCGGCGCATCAGGAAAAACGGCTCAAAGATCTGGCGGATCGGCTGCCCGAACCCCTCGGCAGTGTCCTGCATGCGCGCGGTGCCCCAGGGAAAGCCGCAAGCCCAGGGCGGGCTGCGGCGAAGCCGACCGTGGTACAAGCGGCGCACCAGCAGGTAGGCGAGCGCAACGCTGGCCAGGATGCCTGACAGGAAAATAACCGGCCCGTAGCTGGCCTGGGCCAGGCCATTCGGCGCCAGCAGCCAGCTGCTGGCCGCGGTCCGGGCGCCGAGTCCGCTCGCCACCAGTTGCTGCGTCACCGGATCGATCAGCTGGACGAATTGCGTCGGCAGCAGGCCAAGCGCGATGCAGCCCAGCGCCAGCCACAGCATGCCCGCGCGCTCCCAACGGCCGGCGTCGTGCGCGTTGGCCAGACTGGGCTCACGGGGCTGGCCGAGGAAGACCACGCCGAAGAACTTGACCATGGTGTAACCGGCCAGTGCCGCCACCAGCGCAATCAGCGCGGCGACCACCGGGATCAGCATGGTCAGTATCGGTTCCGGCAGACCAGGCGTGAACAGGAAGCTCTGCAGCAGCAGCCACTCCGAGACGAAACCGCCAAGCGGCGGCAGCCCGGCGCTGGCCAGCACGCCCAGCAGTGTCAGCCAGCCCACCCATGGCATGTAGCGAATCAGTCCGCCTAGCTTGCCCAGGCTTCTCTCGGTGGTGGCATGCAGCACGCTACCGGTTCCCAGAAAAAGCAGGCTTTTGAAGAATGCATGGCTGGCGACATGGTAGAGCGCGGCCGTCAGGGCGAGGGCGGCCATCGGCTTCATGCCGTAGGCCGAGAACAGCAGTGTCAGCCCCATGGCAACGAAGAGCAGGCCCATGTTCTCGATCGACGAATAAGCCAGCAGCCGCTTCATGTCGGTCTGAACAGCTGCGAAGACCACGCCGAACAGCGCGGTGGCCAATCCAATCGCCAGCAGCAATCCGCCCCACCACCACAGGCGCATCGGCAGCAGGTCGAAAGATACGCGCAACAGGCCGTAGATGGCAGTGTTGAGCATGACGCCGCTCATCATTGCCGATACCGGTGACGGCGCGGCCGGATGCGCCTCCGGCAGCCAGATGTGCAGAGGCAGGATGCCGGCCTTGGCGCCGAATCCGAACAACGCGAGCAGGAAACCGGCGGAGGCCCAGAACGGTGTCAGCGCCTGGGCGCGCATGTTGGCAAATGTATAGTCGCCGGTATTGGCCTGCAGCACGCCAAAGCACAGCAGAATCGCAATCGCCCCGATGCGCGCCATCGTGATGTAGAGATAGCCGGCGGCGCGCACTTCGGCGATGCGGTGGTTGGCGGTCACCAGGAAGAATGAAGCCAGGGCCATGGTTTCCCACATCACCATGAACGAGTAGGCGTCGTCGGCCAGGATCACCCCGGCCATGCTGGCAAGAAACAGGTGGTATTCAAGACAAAGCAGGCCTGGCGGCGTACCTTCGCCCGTGCGGAAGTAGCCAGCCGCAAACGTGGAGATGCCAGCCGCCGCTCCCCCCATTACCATCAGGAAGTAGGCGGACAGGCTGTCGAGCCGGACGTGGAACGGCAGCGATGGCAGGCCAATGGGCAGCACGGCGGCCTCGGGCGTGCCGGACACAGCGTGCAGCGCCAGGCTGAACAGCGCAAGCCCTAGCAGTCCCCCGATGGGGAACAGCACGTGGGATACCAGGGCAAACCGATGCAGCGCCAGGACCCCTGCCACGCCGATAAGCAGCCAGGCCCCAACCACAACAAGCATCCAGTCGAGATGGAGCCATTGCGTGAGAGGGGGCACGGTGCTCATGGATCAGGCTCCACGACGGGTCGTACGGCGCTTGGCAGGAGGTGCCGCGTCGCGCCGCGACGACGCGCCGACCGGTGGCCTCTCTTTGCCCTTGGCTTCCGCCTTGTCCGTGCCTACGCCGCTGGGCACGTACTGGACGCCATGCTGGGCCAGGTAGTCGCGGATAAGCCGCCGTATCACCTGCGAGGCAGTCAGATCCTGTTGTGCGCAGAGGCGCTCGAAGGCGGCCTTCTTGTTGGGATCGATGAGCAACGTAAGCCGAGCGGTCTTTTGCTCCATGGGATCCTCAAGATGGCAATACGATGATTACATGAATCACATCATAGATGATGGCCATGCGAATCAAAAGGCCTGGACGCTGCCATTCCTTTACTCGCTGCAACCAGGGCAAATACACTGGACGGCGTCGCACATTCGTCGCTGGCGTTTCCTGCTGTCAGCCTAGTGCATGCGGCGCTGCAGCATCCCGCTGTCGCCGGTGCGCAATTCTCCCAATGCGGTCAGCGCCATCGAGTTTCTCGTTCCGCGTGTGCTAGGCTGAAGGCGAAATCCTGCCGCCCACGCGGAGACACCAATGGTCGAAGCTTCCGAACTGAAGTCGGGCATGGTCATCATGCTTGAAGGTGAACTTCATAGCGTTACCAGCGCCGGGTACCACGCCGGCGGCGGCCAACAGGGGAGCGCAGTTTTCGCCAAGTTCAAGAGCCTTAAGACTGGCCACATCAAGGAGTTGCGGTTACACCCGGGCAACAAGCTCGAAGAGGTCGCGCTTGATCACCAGGAGATGGAATATCTGTACACCGATGGTGACGCCTTTTTCTTCATGAATCCCGACACCTTCGAGCAGATCAGTTTTCCTGCGGAAACCATGGGCGCATACCAGAAGTTTCTTCGTCCCAATATGCGAATCCCGGTGCAGCTTTATGAGGGCGAGCCAGTCACCATCGCATTCCCCCCTGCGGTCGAGGTAACCATCATGTCCACGCCGCCGGGCCTGCACGAGCATGAATCCTCTACCTTCAAGGCTGCCACGCTGGAGAACGGCATGGAAGTTCTCGTTCCTCAGTTCGTCAAGGAAGGGGACACGGTGCGAATCGAGGTCGCTTCAGGAAAATATTTGGAGCGGATAAGGCGAGGGACGCGAAAGGCGTGACTCCGGTGCCGCGCCACTCCCTGCATGCGCAGCGCCGCGTACAGTTCCGGCGGGACGGGGGCGGCAGCGTCGGCAGTACCGCATTCGGCACCTGATAGCCATCAGCGACAAAAGGCTTGGCGCGTAAGCGCGGCGATACTTCCGTCGCATTGGTTCTACGGTCCTCTTGCCTCCTTGCGGACGGCTTCGTCGTAGCGTGTTCTTTGTCATGCCGGGCTGTCAGCCCAGTCCTATATTTGACACAGTGCCAATCGTGCTGCGCGACGCACCGCGATGATTTCGCTAACAGGAGGGCAAGATGAACGACATCCAATCTGATTTCTCTATGCGCAAGGACGCATTGGCCCGCGACGTCGATACGCTGATGGCCGACGTTCAGGCACTTCTTCATGATGTCAAAGCCGAAACCGGCGTAGGGACCAGCCTTGAGCGCCATGCACTCAAGGCCCGGCAGCGCGCGCTGCAGGAGCGCATCGTTACGCTGCGCGAAGAAAGCCGCGCCAAAGTCTCCGAGTGGGCGACAACGACCGATCGCTACGTTCATGAGCATCCGTGGCAAAGCATGGGTACTGTGGCCGCCATCGCGGCTACCACAGGCGCTATCGTCGCGCTGGCTGCCAGCCACCGTTAGGTATTCGTGACTGAGGGACCGGCACGGCAGTGACCCGTGCTGGTCCCGCAAGGGGCACGTGTTTTTTGCCATGCCGGCAAATGGCTACAGCCCCTTGCGGGAGCCGCGATCTAAGTGGCGACACATCTGAGCGGCAATACAACAACTGTGCCCGCCAGGTGCGATTGCCCAGACGCGCTACGCTGGACGGTCTGCTTACGTGCGACCCGCAGGATGTTTACCCAGGAGGCCAGTCATGGACGGGCTGACAAAGGAAGAGTTGGCGAAGTTGGTGGCCCAAATGGACGCTGAGGAGTTGCGCATTCGTGCCGTCGCCGGAACCGCGGATTCGCCTGTTGTGGCGCCAACACAACGTGAACACCTTGACGATGGTGAAGTGGCGGACGAAAAGACTGTGCAGCGCCAGGGCGACGCGATGCTGAAACACTATCGCATGCAACTGGCTGACATTGAAGCAGCCCGGTCACGGATGAGGAGCGGCCAGTATGGCGTCTGTATTGACTGCCAGCAGGCCATCCGTTTCGCCCGCCTGCAAGCGTACCCGACCGCCACGCGCTGCACGGCATGCCAGAATCTCCACGAACACCGCCATCCCCGCCAGGCGCAGGAGACGCGCCGACCGGCTTCCGCAGATCTTTCGTCGCCGGACTGACTTACTCGTTCCTGAGATCAATGCCGAAGCCGCCCGCCAGTTCACAATCGATGATCCCGGCGGCGTAGGCGAAAAGCCAGTCCTCTGCCTCCTCCAGCGTTGCGGGCGGGTGGGGCCAGTCCGGCGTAAAGCGGATGCCCATGTCCTCATTGCGCGTGGAGATCTGGACTCGCCCGCCTGGCTTGCCTGGCTCAATCACCTCCGGCACGAAGAGCGCAACGTGGAATCCCTTGTAAGACCGCTTTTTTTCCAGCATTTCAGCCTCCGGCAATTTACGATGTCCGTAGCTCAGCCCGAGCGCCGGACTGTCTTGAATTCAAGATATAGCGAGGCGCGGCTAATGCCTAGTAATGCCGCGGAACCCCGGCGATCACATCGGAGCGTGCGGTTGAATTTGACCTAGACTGAAAAAGTGCCTTCGCGCGCTTCGAGGCTGGGCAATGGAGCTTCATTGGCAGCCAACTGATGCGGGCGAATGACAATGGCACAGGCAACACACAATCATCTGCTGCCTGAACTCATGTGGATTGGTGTTCACGAAGGGGGCATCATGTTGCAAGCCAGTGAAATGCAGCAACGTTTTAGTCATCTGCAGCAAACCATCAGCGAGACATCCCGGACTTGTCATGCCGATACGGGGATTCCACAAGACTTGATGAACTGGGTGGATGAGCTCGACAAGGAGTGCAAATCGGCATCGAAGGTCGTGTCTTCCAAGGATGAGGATCGGATCCGGCAGTGGGTCGATGATCTCGAACGGATCGGTGATCGTGCAGACCGCGCTTGCCAGCAGGCCGGCAGTCTCGATGCAAAGGTCAAGGATGCAGTCAGTTCGATGCATTCGGAACTTGCTGACCTGAAGCGCCAACTGCACTAACTTATCTGACAGCCCCGGTCCAACCAGCCGGGGCTGATTGCATGCGCCGCGGTCAAGGCGCGCACGATCTCAGGCCGCAGGCAAGGCCAGGTTGCACCTGCACCCCGCCTGCATAGGCGGCCTCCCTCAGCCCTGCAGGGCACCCAAAATCACCTCCTGCACACGCGCTTTCCAGGCGGATCAGCGCGCTGGAGAAGGCCATTGGCCTGCGGCTGCTGCATCGCACGATGCGCAAGGTCGAGCTGACCGAGGCCGGGCAGCTCTACTACGAGCGCTGCAAGCGCATCTGGACGAAGCACGGATCGCCCACGAGCAACTGGGGGAGATGCTGCCGCCTGGCAATGCTGGGCCTGGGCGTGGTCTTGCTGGCCGAGGAGGTGGCGGCAGAGGACGTGGCGGCCGGCCGCCTGCGCCGGATATTGCCTGGCAGGCAGACCAGGCCGACGCCGGTCTATGCCCTGACCGAAACACGCTTGCTGCCGGCAAAGACACAGCGCTTTATCGAGTTCCTGAAGGAGTGTCTGGGCACCAAAGCGTGAGCACACAGTGATTGCGCGCCGAACGCGCAATCACCTCCAGCGACGGTAGCCCTCACTTGCGCCGCATTTGCATGACCGTAGGCTTGCCATCAACGTTGTCGAACGTCACGGATACCGCCTCGCCCTCCTTGAAATCCTTCAGCGATGCGCGATCCTTGACGGGGAACGCCATGGTCATCGGTCCCATGCCGAGGTTGGCGATCGGTCCGTGCCTGAGCGTGACCTTGCCGGCCTGCGCATCGATCTTCTTGATCTCGGCTGCCACGGGTTGCGGCGCCTGCTGCGCGGGTGCGGACGGCTTCATGTCCATGCCGTCCATCGATCCCGCTGCGAATGCGGCCGGCGTGGTGGCGAAAGCCAGCGCAAGGGCGAGCGTCTTGATGGAATTCATAGTGGTTCCTTCTGAAGTGAGGGGTGTACGGAAACTGGTTGAGGTCTGGTCTGGCGCCGGCGCATCAGCAAATACACCGCCGGCACCACGAAGAGCGAAAGCAATGGCGCGGTGAGCATGCCGCCCACCATCGGCGCGGCAATGCGCTGCATGACCTCGGAGCCGGTGCCATGCGACCACATGATCGGCACCAGGCCGGCAAGGATGACGGCGACGGTCATTGCCTTGGGGCGCACGCGCAGCACCGCGCCTTCCTGGATGGCCTCAAGCAGCGCGGACAGGCTGGCATCGCCCTGGTTCGCGCGCGCGGTCCATGCCTGCTTCAGGTAGAGCAGCATGATCACGCCGAATTCCGCCGCCACGCCCGCCAGCGCGATGAAGCCGACCACGCCGGCAACCGACAGGTTGTAGCCCAGCAGGTAGAGCAGCCAGAAGCCGCCGATCAGCGCCAGCGGCAGCGTGCCCATGATGAGCAGGGCTTCATCGAGACGGCCGAACACCAGGTACAGCAGCACGAAGATGATCAGCAGCGTGAACGGCACTACCACCTTCAGCTTTGCGGCGGCCCGCTCCAGGTATTCGAACTGCCCCGACCAGCTCAGCGAATAGCCAGCCGGCATCGGCACCGCTTTCGCAACGGCGGCCTGCATATCCCGGACGGCCGAGCGCAGGTCACGCCCGCGGATGTCGACATACACCCAGCCCGACAGTCGCGCGTTTTCGCTGCGCAGCATCGGCGCTCCCTGCACCACCTGGATGCGCGCCACGTCGGACAGCACGATCTGCTGGCCCTTGTCCGTGACGATGGGCAGGCTGCGCAGTTGCTCCACCGAGTCGCGGTAGTCGCGCGGGTAGCGTACGTTGATAGGGAAGCGCGCCAGCCCGTCGACGACCTCGCCCACATTGTCGCCGCCGATGGCCGACGATACCACGCTCTGCACATCCGCGATGTTCAGCCCGTAGCGGCCCGCCGCCACGCGATTGATGTCGATATCGACATAGCGCCCGCCGCTCAGCCGCTCGGCCAGTGCCGACGTCACCCCCGGCACTGTCCTGACGGCTTCCTCGATGCGCGTTGCCAGGCGATCGATCTCCTTCAGGTCCGCGCCCGCCACCTTGATGCCGACCGGGCTCTTGATGCCGGTGGCAAGCATGTCGATGCGGTTGCGGATCGGCGGCACCCAGATGTTGGACAGGCCCGGCACCTTGACCACGCGATCGAGCTCTTCCACCAGCTTGTCGGTGGTCATGCCGGCACGCCACTGGTCGCGCGGCTTGAACTGGATGGTGGTCTCGAACATCTCGAGGGGCGCCGGATCGGTCGCGGTATCGGCGCGGCCGGCCTTGCCGAATACGGTCGCCACCTCGGGCACGGTCCTGATCAGGCGGTCGGTCTGTTGCAGCAGCTGCGCCGCCTTGCCGGCGGAAAGGCCTGGCAATGCCGACGGCATATAGAGCAGGTCGCCCTCGTCGAGCGGCGGCATGAATTCGGCGCCGGTACGCAGCATCGGCCACGCAGTCGCGGCCAGCAGCACTGCGGCGACCGCAAAGGTGGTCTTCGGGTAGGCCAGCACCCGTGCCAGCACCGGCCGATAGGCGCGGATCAGCCATCGGTTCAAGGGGTTGGACTGCTCCGAAGGAATCCTGCCGCGGATCATGTAGCCCATCAGCACCGGCACCAGCGTCACCGACAGGCCCGCCGCCGCGGCCATGGAATAGGTCTTGGTAAAGGCCAGCGGCGAGAACAGCCGGCCCTCCTGCGCCTCCAGCGTAAAGACCGGGATAAACGACAGCGTGATGATCAGCAGCGAGAAGAACAGCGCGGGCCCGACCTCGGTGGCGGCCCGGCCGATCACGCCCCAGCGCTCGTTCCCTGCCAGCTCCCGGCCGGGGTTCTCGGCATGCCAGTGTTCCAGCTGCTTGTGCGCGTTCTCGATCATCACGACCGCGGCATCGACCATGGCGCCAATGGCAATGGCAATGCCGCCCAGCGACATGATGTTGGCATTGATGCCCTGGTAGCGCATCACCAAAAAGGCGGCCAGCACGCCCAGCGGCAGCGACACGATCGCCACCAGCGCGGAACGCAGGTGGAACAGGAACAGCAGGCACACCAGCGCGACCACGGCGAACTCTTCGGCCAGCTTGTGTGTCAGGTTTTCCACCGCGCGCTTGATCAGCGCGGAGCGGTCGTAGGTGGTGACGATCTGCACACCGGCAGGCAGGCTCTTCTGCAGCGTGGCTAGCTTCGCCTTGACCGCCTCGATGGTTTCCAGCGCGTTCTTGCCTGAGCGCATCACGATCACGCCGCCGGCAACCTCGCCCTGGCCGTCAAGTTCGGCGATGCCGCGCCGCATCTCCGGGCCGAGCTGGACGATGGCGACATCGCCCAGCCGCACAGGAATGCCGGCATCGCTGGTCACCAGCGGAATCTGCCGGAAATCGTCGAGCGTCTTCAGGTAGCCGCTGGCGCGCACCATATACTCTGCCTCGCCCATTTCCAGCACCGACCCGCCGGCCTCCTGGTTGGCGCCCCTGAGCGCCGCCAGCACCTTGCCCTGCGACAGGTTGTAGGCGCGCATCCGGTCCGGCAGCAGCACCACCTGGTACTGCTTCACCATGCCGCCCAGCGAAGCGACCTCGGCCACATTGGGCAGCGATTTCAGTTCGAAGCGCAGGAACCAGTCCTGCAGTGCGCGCAACTGGCCGAGGTCATGCTGGCCGGTCTTGTCCACCAGCGCGTACTCGTAGATCCAGCCGACGCCGGTGGCATCCGGCCCCAGCGCCGGCCTGGCCGCGGCGGGCAGGCGGGACTGCACCTGGTTCAGGTATTCCAGCACGCGCGAGCGCGCCCAGTACAGGTCGGTGCCATCCTCGAACAGCACATAGACGAACGAATCGCCAAAGAAAGAGTAACCCCGGACCGTCCTGGCGCCGGGCACCGACAGCATGGTGGTGGTCAGCGGATACGTAACCTGGTTCTCGACGATCTGCGGCGCCTGGCCCGGGAAGGGCGTGCGGATGATCACTTGCACATCGGACAGGTCGGGGAGGGCGTCGAGCGGCGTGCTTCGCACCGCCCACAGGCCCCATGCGGTCAGCATCACCGTGGCCAGCAGGACCAGGATGCGGTGGCGGATCGAGGCCAGGATCAGGCGCGCGATCATGGCCGGGCTCCCTGGGCGGTGCCGGCGGGCTCGACCGACGACAGCATGGCCGCGCCGTCGCGGTCCAGGTGGAAGCGGAAGCGGATGCGGTCGCCAGGCTTCAGTCCCTTGGGCAGGCCCGTCGGCGGCGCGGCGAAATCCATGGTCATCGCACCCCACTGTGCCGACGGGATGGGGCCATGCGAGATGGTCAGGCTCTCGCTGCCGTTCACGGCTTCGATGCGGCCTGTGCCTTCATGCTCGGCCGATGGTGCGGCAGGTGCGGAGGCCGCAGGCGGGGCGGACATGCGTTGCGCGCTGCCGCGCAGGCTGGCTTCCGAGTCGATCAGGAACTGGCCGGACGTGACCACTTTCTGTCCCGGCGCCAGTCCGTCCAGCACCTCGACCATGCCATCGGCCTCGCGGCCGGTCTTGATCTCGGTGGCAACGAACCCTGCCTGGCCGGCATCGACCATGACGATACTGCGCTGGCCGGTGCGGATGACCGACTCCGACGGGATCAGCAACGCTTCCTTCTGGGCGCCACTGTCGAAGCCGACCGTGACAAACATGCCCGGCAGCAGGCGCCTGCCGGGGTTGGGCAGGATGATGCGGGCCTTGACGGTGCGGGTCGCCGGGTTGACGTCGGGAAGGATGGCGTCGACCTTGCCGGCAAGGGGGCTGGCCGTGCCGCCCTGCAGTACCGTGGCCGCCGCGCCGGGCCGGATGGTGCCGGCCTGGCCCTCTGGTACCTCGGCAATCACCCACACCTGGCTCAGGTCAGCCAGGCGGAACAGCGTCATGCCCGGCGACACGGTCATGCCCTCGCGCACCGCCACCTCGGTCACGAGGCCATCGACCGGGCTGGCGATGGCAACACCGGGCTGCGGCTTGCCGGATCTTTCGACCGCACTGACCTGGCCCGGCGTCATGCCTGCCTGCAGCATGCGATTCCTGGCAGCACTGCGCAGGTCGTCCAGATGCGCGCTCGCTGCCATGCGTGACACGGCCAGGTATTCCTCTTGCGCCGCGACCCAGTCGGGCGAGTACAGGGTGACCAGCGCCTGTCCGCGCCGGACCGGGTCAAGGGTGGCCCGGACCGCGACGTGCTGCACAAAGGCGTTGGTGCGCGCCTGGATGACCTGCACGCTGCGTTCGTCGATGGCGACATTGCCGGGCACCTGTAGCATCGCGGCCAGCCGTCCAGGCTTTGCCTCGGTAGTGCGAATGCCGAGGTTTTGCGCGACATGGCTGTCGACGGTGACACCGCTGCCGCTGCCATCGCCGTCCGCGTAGACCGGCACCAGTTGCATCTCCATGAAGGGAGATTTGCCCGGCTTGTCGAAGCGCTGGCCCGGCACCATGGGATCGTGCCAGTACAGGATCTTCCTGCCGGTCTTCGGGTCGATGTCGCCGGCCTTGAGCACGGTGGATTGCGCGCCAGCCGTGCTCGACGGTTGCGCAGTCTGTGTGCCGCGCGTGAACCCGAAGTGGTAAGCGCCGTAGAGGGCGATGCCGGCGACGACCAGCCCGGCTGCTGCTGCAATGATGTGCTTCTTCATTTTGCCTCCCTCACTGCGGCTTCGGCCTGGGCGGTAGGCAATGGCACCAGGTAGTTCAGGTCCGCCCACAGCTTCGCGGTCTTTGCCTCAAGCAGCAGGCGATCCATGGCGGTGTCGATGGCGCGATGGTTGGCTTCGGCGACCGCCGCCAAGGTGCCCGTGCTGGCGCGGTAGGCCGTCAGTGCCGCATCCGCCTGTGCCCGCGCGAGCGGCAAGGTCTTGTCGTCGTAGCGCCGCAGCCGGTCAAGGTTGCGCTGCAGCTCGGCCAGCCTGGCGCCGACCATGGCCTGGGTATTGCGCCGGACCATTTCCAGCCTGGCCCGCGCGTCATTGGCCTGCGCCAGCCGCGCACTGATTTCGCGGTCCTGGCGGTTGCCCCGGTCCCACGGCAATGGGAAGCTGACATTGAGCGAGCCCATGTTCGAGTAGGCCGAGCCGCGCTGGCTGTACATCAGCTCGACCGTCACGTCCGGCTTGCGGGCTTCCGTTGCCACCTGGATTTCCGATTCGGCCAGCGCCACGTCGCGCTGCGCAGCCGACAGTTCGGGCACGGCCTCGAACTCGCCCCTGGCGAGTTGCCGGGCGCCCGGCGGCACTTCAAGCGGTGGCCGCTCCGACAGCGGGCGCCGCGCAGCGGCGCCGACCCAGCGCTCCAGGTTCAGCGTGGCCGTTGCCAGCGCGGCGCGGTTCTCGTCCTCGCGGTCGTGCAGCTTCTGGATTTCCAGCTCCATCGCCAGTACCTCCGCACGCGAGCCGCGCCCGCCGCGGTAGGCCGCGGTGGCGGCCTGCAGCGCCAGTTCAAGCGGATGGCCGTGATGGCCGAGCAGCACGCCGGCCTGCTCCGCATACCACCGGTCGAGCCAGGCATTGACCGCATTGCGCTGCACGCCTGCCAGCCCCACTGTGCGCTGCGCGTCGGCAGCGGCGGCTTCGGCTTCGAAGCGCGCGGCCCTGGCGCGGCGCTTGTCCGCGCGCGTGAATTCCTGCATCACCGAGATCGAGCGCATGGTCATGGAATCCCGGCTCAGCGAGAACGCGTCCGAGCCGTTGACCGGCACGTTGTTGACGCCGAGCTTGAGCACGGGATCCGGCAGGCGGCCGGCGGCGACGGCCATTTGCCCGGCGGCCTCCACGGCGCCGCGCGACGATTCGGCGTCGCCGGCATGGGCGCTCGCGATCGCGACGGCTTCCTCAAGGGAGAGGGAAGGGGCGGATTGCCCGGGCGCGCCTTGCGGCGCAGCCAGGCCGATTGCGGGCGCGCTGAGCAGCGCCACGGTCAGGTGACGTAGAAAAAGCATAAAGCCTCCAGGGACGACGACTGCTGCCCGCATGGAAGCAGGCAGCACCAGGTGACGTCGAGCCGGAGGCTAAGTCTGGAAACTGCAGTGAAGGACGGTGAGGGGAGGCGGTGCGCGCGCCTCTGCCTCGGCGCGCAGCCCAACGCGAACCTCCGCCAGGACCACGCGCGTTGGCTCAAGCACGCGCATCAGCACCGGCATGAAGGCCGGAAGCTGCGGCGAAGCATGGTCGGCGTTCCTGGAATCGGCCTGGCAATGCGCCAGGCAAAGCCCGCTCTGGTCGATGTCCTGCTGGGTGTCACTGGCGGCCATATCGGCGCAGGATTCGGTCATCGCCGCCATCGTGCCGCTGTGTTCCGCCTGGTAGCGGCTGCCGGTACAGGCGTACGCCGCCACTGCCAGCTGGGCTGCCAGGAAGACAACGAGGAGGAAGCCGGCGAACCATGGCCGGCGATGCGATTTGCTCACGAGAGCGGTGCCTGTTTTGGCGACAATATATCAGTGTTCGGCGCCACCAGGCAGCATCGCTACTGCGGCAGCTTGCCGCACAGGTGGGCCGTTCGCGAACATAGCGAACGGCCTGATGCTGCACTTTCGCATGTTTTCCTGCAGCGGCAACGATGCCGTCCTGTGACACGTCACGGTGCCGAAATATTCGTCGTGCATCCTCCCGCCAAAACCAACGGGGAGGAAATATGAGGCGTCTTTCAATACTGGCAGCCCCGCTGCTGGCGCTGGCCGTGGCGTCCTGCGGCAGCGATGATGACAACAATGCGCCGGTCACGCAGCCGCCGGCTGCCGGCAGCACCGCGCCGACGAAGAACGTCGTGTTCTTCCTTGGCGACGGCATGGGCATGACGACCATGACCGCGGCGCGGATCTACAAGGTCGGCGAGGATGGGGACCTGACCATGGATACGCTCCCCGAGAGCGGGTTTATCCGGACCTATTCGAACAACGCGCAGGTGACCGACAGCGCGCCGTCGATGGCGGCCTACATGACCGGCGTCAAGATGAACAACGAAGTCATCTCGATGACGCCGGAGACCAATGCCTTCGACGCCAGCGGCAAGGACTACCTGTCCGGCGCGGACAGCACCTGCCCGGCTTCCGGCAACGGCCAGAGCGTGCCGACGCTGCTCGAGCAGATGAAGGCGGCAGGCTACGGCACCGGCGTGGTCACCACCACCCGCATCACGCACGCAACCCCCGCCACGACCTACGCGCACGTGTGCCACCGCGACGCCGAGAACACCATCGCCGCGCAACTGGTGCCGCACGGCGCTGGCTACAACAGCGCGCTTGGCGATGGCGTCGATGTGATCTTCGGCGGCGGCCGCAAGCACTTCCAGAACAAGGCCGCGGGCGGCGCCCGCACCGACGGCCGCGACCTGGTCGGCGAGCTGACCAAGGCCGGCTATGCCTACGTTTCCAGCAAGGCCGAGTTCGACAAGATCGACGCCGCCAGCGCGAAGAAGGTGGCAGGCCTGTTCACGTCCAGCCATATGGCCTACGACCTGGACCGCGTGCCCGGCGATGAACCGAGCCTGGCGGAGATGACCGGCAAGGCCATCGACGTGCTTGCCGCGAAGAGGAAGGGCTTCTTCCTGATGGTGGAAGGCGGCCGCATCGACCACGCATTGCATGAAACCACCGCGCGCAAGGCGCTGCAGGACACCGTGGCCTTCGACACCGCGATCAAGACCGCGATCGACAAGCTCAACGTGATCGACCCGGGCCTGAAGAACACGCTGATCGTCGTCACCGCCGACCATGACCACACGCTGGTGCTGAACGGCTACGCCAAGCGCACCGGCCCCACCAGCGACAGCAACCCCGGCGTGCTGGGCCTGCTGAAGAACTACGTGACCGGCGCCCTGTCCACGGACTCCGGCGGCAATCCTTTCACCATTATCGGCTTCGGCACCGGCGAGAACCGCCCGGCCACGCGCACCGCGCTGACCGATGCACAGGTCTACGACAAGAGCTATCACCAGGAAGCCGCGATCCCGACGGCGGCGGGTGGCGAGACCCATGGCGGCACCGATGTCTTTATCGGCGCACTGGGCAACGGTGCCGAATCCTTCGCCGGTGTGATGGACAACACCGACGTGTTCGGCCTGATCAAGACGGCCATCGGCCTCTAAGCCACTATCGCTGACGGAATAACGCCATGAAACTCATCATTCGTACCGGCCTGTCCGCACTTGCGGCTGCCTGCGCCTGCATTGCTCTCCCTGCGCAAGCCGCGGGCGAGGCCAAGAATGTCATCTTCTTCCTGGGCGACGGCATGGGCCCGACCACCGTCACCGCTTCGCGCATCTACAAGTATGGCGAGACGGGCAAGCTCAACATGGAGTCGCTCAAGCGCACCGCGCGCGTGAAGACGTATTCGAACGACGCGCAGACCACCGACAGCGCACCGTCGATGGCGGCCTACATGACCGGCGTGAAGATGAACAACGAGGTCATCTCGATGTCGGCCGATACCAAGGCCAGCGACGGCACCGGCAAGGCCTATGTGACCAGCGCCGGCGACAGCACCTGTCCCAGCGGCAACGGCGCGCCGGTCGTGACCGTGCTGGAACTGGCCAAGGCCGCCGGCAAGTCGGTCGGCGCGGTGACCACCACGCGCGTGACCCACGCGACGCCGGCGGCCACTTTCTCGCACGTCTGCCACCGCGACGGCGAGAACAATATCGCCGCGCAGGCAACGCCCGGCAACGCCGGCTACAACACCGCGCTCAAGGATGGCCTGGACGTGCTGCTTGGCGGCGGCCGCCGCCAGTTCCTGCCCGACAGCGTCACGGGTGGCAAGCGCACCGATGGCGTCGACCTGACCACGCAGTTCCCGGGCTACACCTACGTGACCACCGGCACCGCGTTCAAGGCCGTTGACCCGGCATCCACCAGCAAGCTGCTCGGCCTGTTCAACATGGACCACCTCAACTACGAGCTGGACCGCGTCAAGAACAATGTCGACGAGCCCAGCCTGGCCGACATGACCGAGAAGGCCATCCGCATCCTGCAGAAGAACGGCAACGGCTATTTCCTGATGGTGGAGGGCGGCCGGATCGACCATGCGCTGCATGGCACCAACGCCAAGCGCGCGCTGGAAGACACGATCGCGTTTGACGATGCCATCAAGCGTGCGCTGTCGATGGTGGACCTGTCGAACACGATGATCGTGGTCACTGCCGACCACGACCATACGATGACGATCAACGGCTACTCGCATCGCGGCAACCCGATCCTGGGCACGGCAACGGACATCAAGACCAGGCAGCCGGCCACGGCGGCCGACGGCCTGCCTTACACCACGCTGGTGTTCGGCAACGGCGGCGGTCCGCGCAAGACCCCGCGCGACAACCCCGCGCTGGTGGACACCACGGCCGACGGCTATCTGCAGGAAGTTGGCGTCAACCTTGGCTCGCCGGGCTCGGAAACCCACGGCGGCGGCGATGTGATGCTGTTCTCGACGGGGCCGGGCAACGCCGCGCTCAAGGGCACCATCGACAACACCAAGGTGTTCAGCGTCGTAAAGTCCGCGCTGGGCCTGTGATGCCGGCCGCGGCCTTGCTGCACGACTGAGCACAGGGTCTTTTGATGCCATGCGCGCGCCGGTTGCCGGCGTGCGCATTTTCGCTTTCTGAACGGATTTCATGAAAACCAAGCAAGCCACTCCCGTCCTCGCACTGCTGCTGGTCTCGGCAGCCTTCACTGCCGTGGCGGCGGAACCGTCCAAGGCCTCCGGCCCGCTGGCGCTGCGCGTGCAGCATGAGTTGTCGGCGCTCGGGGCCGACGGCGTGCGCCGCGACATCTACTTCACCGAACGTGTCTACCGCGAGGGCGGCACGGTCTGGATCGAGCGCGAGATCCCGCACGGGGCGCACGACGAAGCCGAGCACGCCAAGGCAGACAAGGGCCACAAGCACATGGACATGTCGGCCGCCGCGCGCTGGATCGAGCGGCAGCCGTCCGGCAAGCTGTCGGTGCGGCTGGTCAGCGACGCCATGCGCAAGACCTTCGAAGTCAGCCCGGCCGAATACGGCAACATCGGCTTCGACGGCTCATGGGCGACCGCCTACCACCTGCTGGATCCGGCAGCGCTCAAGACCATGAGCGCGAGCGGTCCTGCACGCGGCGGTGTGCAGGAGTACCGCGCGAAGCGCGGCGATGAACAGGTGACGGTCCAGTGGGACGTGGCCGGCCAATATCCGCGCCTGGTCCAGTCGCGCAATGCCAGCGGCACGCAGAAGAAGATCACGCGGGTGACCGCCGCTGCCTTGCCGCAACCCGCTCCGTGGAACCGCACCCGGCCCTATGCGAAAGGTGAGTACACGGATCTGATGGACTAGTCCGCGGCTATCGCAGGCGCGGTTGTCCTCTGGACAACTCGGACGACGGGCAGGGTGCCAGCGGCGCTTCGCCGGATCAGGCATTGCATCAATCCTATATTTCTAGTATTGTAGAAATATGGAAGAATATGATGTTGTCCGCTCCCTTGCAGCCTTGGCCCACGGGCTGCGCCTCCAGGTCTTCCGGATGCTGGTCGTCGCCGGCCCGGGTGGCATGACGCCCGGCGCGATGGCCGAGCGGCTGGACGTGCCTGCGGCCACCCTGTCGTTCCACCTGAAGGAACTGGCACACGCCGGCCTGGTGACGCAGGAGCGGGACGGACGCAACCTGATCTACCGCGCCGCTTTCGCGCATATGAGTGCGTTGCTCGGCTACCTGACCGCCAATTGCTGCGAAGGTGTCGAGGACAAAGCGGCGGTTCCCTGCCACTGCTGATGGAGATGTTCCGATGAAGCGCTTTCACGTTCACGTCCATGTCGACGACCTTGGCAAGAGCATTGCCTTCTATTCGAAGCTCTTTGCCGCTGAACCGACGCGAGTCGAGAGCGACTACGCCAAATGGATGCTCGAGGATCCGCGCATCAACTTCGCGATCTCCACGCGCGGCCAGGGGACGGGCGTCGACCATCTCGGTTTCCAGACCGATGACGCCGCCGAGCTTGCTGAACTGAAAGCGCGCGCCGAGGCGGCCGACATGGCGCTGCTGGACCAGGGTGAAACCACCTGCTGCTATGCCCGCAGTGAGAAGCACTGGGTCACCGATCCGCAGGGCATTGCATGGGAGCACTTCCATACGCTGGGCAACGTCCCGGTATTTGGTGAAGGCAAGGCCGAAGCGGCGTCCGCCGAAGGCTCCGCCTGCTGTGCACCGCGTGCCCCGCGCGGCAAGCCGATCGGAATTCCAGTGAACTCCAACTCGTCGTGCTGCTAAGGACTCGCCATGAGCGCCAGCGTCTACAACGTTCTCTTCGTCTGCAACGGCAATTCGGCCCGTTCGATCCTGGCCGAGGGACTGATGAACCATCTTGGCCAAGGCCGCTTCCGCGGCTATTCGGCAGGCAGCCACCCGACTGGCGTGGTGAACCCGTTCGCGCTGGAAGCGCTGGAAAAGCTGGGTCTTCCGACCGGCGGGTTCCGCAGCAAGAGCTGGGACGAATTCGCGCGAGATGGCGCCCCGGCGCTCCACTTCGTGTTCACGGTGTGCGACAAGGCCGCCGGTGAACTCTGCCCGGTCTGGCCGGGCCAGCCGATGACCGCGCATTGGGGCGTGGCGGATCCTGCAGCCGGTGAAGTATCGGACGAGCGCAGGCAAAAGCTGGTCCGCGAAGCGGCGGTAATCCTCACGCGACGCATCGAGTACCTGCTCGCACTCCCCATCGATAAACTGGATGCCGTAGGCCTGCAACAGGCCGTACGGGACATCGGCCAACGCTGACTCTTTACTGTCCATGACTACAAACGTTCTGATCCTGTGCACCCACAACTCTGCCCGCAGCGTGCTGAGCGAAGGGATGCTCAACCATTGGGCCAGCAAGCTCGGCAAGGATGTGCGCGCCTTCAGCGCCGGCAGCGCACCGAGCGGGCGCCTGAACCCGTTCGCACTGGAAGCGCTGACCAGTGCCGGCGTCGACGTGAGCGGCTACCGCAGCAAAAGCTGGGACGAATTCGTCGGCGACAACGCGCCGGAAATGCGGATCGTGATCACGGTCTGCGACAGCGCCGCGGCGGAACAGTGCCCATATTGGCCGGGCAGCCCGGTCAAGGTGCACTGGGGCTATGCCGATCCGTCCAACGCCCTGGGCGGCGACGAGGGCAAGCGCCTGGCATTCGAGCTGACGCGCGAGGCCATTGGCTACCGCATGCTGCAACTGCTGGCGTTGCCGCTGGAAGGCATGAGCAATGCGCAGCTGCAGGACGCGCTCAACGCGATCGCGAAGAACTGAAGGCGCCGGAACTCCAATGAATCAGAACGCAACCACCCACGCCCCCATTTCGACCAAGCCCGCCATCGGCTTCTTTGAACGCTACCTGACCATCTGGGTGGCCCTGTGCATCGTCGTCGGGATTGCGCTGGGGCAGGCGATGCCAGGCGCGTTCCAGGCGATCGGCAGCATGGAGTACGCCCAGGTGAACCTGCCGGTCGGCATCCTCATCTGGATCATGATTATCCCGATGCTGCTGAAGATCGACTTCGGCGCACTGGGCCAGGTGAAATCCCACTGGCGCGGCATCGGTGTGACGCTGTTCATCAACTGGGCGGTCAAGCCGTTCTCGATGGCGCTGCTGGGCTGGCTGTTCGTGCGGCACCTGTTTGCGCCCATGCTGCCCGCCGAGCAGCTCGACAGCTATATCGCCGGGCTGATCCTGCTGGCCGCGGCGCCGTGCACGGCGATGGTGTTCGTGTGGAGCCAGCTGTGCAAGGGCGACCCGTATTTCACGCTGTCGCAGGTGGCGCTGAACGATGCCATCATGGTGGTGGCGTTCGCGCCGGTGGTGGCGCTGCTGCTTGGCCTGTCGTCAATCACGGTGCCGTGGGATACGCTGCTGACGTCGGTGGCGCTGTATATCGTGGTGCCGGTGGCGATTTCGCAGGTGTTGCGCAAGCTGCTGCTGAGCAAGGGCGTGGCGCATTTCCAGCGGGTCGTGGGCAAGCTCGGTCCTTATTCCATCGCCGCGCTGCTGCTGACGCTGGTGCTGCTGTTCGCGTTCCAGGGCCAGGCCATCATCGAGCAACCGCTGGTGATCGCGCTGCTGGCCGTGCCCATCCTGATCCAGGTGTTCCTGAACTCCGGCCTGGCGTATCTGCTGAACCGGAAACTGGGTGTGGCGCATTGCGTGGCGGGCCCGTCCTCGCTGATCGGCGCCAGCAATTTCTTCGAGCTGGCCGTGGCGACGGCCATCAGCCTGTTCGGCTTCAAGTCCGGGGCGGCGCTGGCAACGGTGGTCGGCGTGCTGATTGAAGTGCCGGTCATGCTGCTGGTGGTCAGCATCGTCAATCGGACCCAAGGCTGGTATGAAGCGGGGCGCAAGGCCTGACGCCCGCCCCAAGGCACTCCGATCCCGGCGGCCGTGATGCTCAGGCTGCCATGGCTCAGGCCGCTTCGGTCGAGACGCCGCGGCGTTTGGTGGCCGCCGGCTTGCATGCCACTTCCGGCACGCCGCAGCCCTGCGGATTGCCTTGGCAGCAATGTTCCGTCAGGAAGGCAATGAGCGCGTTCATCGTCTCGAATTGCGCCCGGTAGATCACGAACTTGCCTTCCTGCGTATTCTTGATGAGACCCGCGTGGACCAGTTCTTTCAGATGGAAGGACAGCGTCGCGGGTGCGACACCCAGCGCTTCGCGGATCCGGCCCGCGCTGACGCCGTCCGGGCCGGCCTGGACCAGCAAGCGGAAGATCGCCAATCGGGAATCCTGGGCAAGTGCAGCGAGCGCTGCTACGGCGGTTTCATTCTTCATTGGTCGAACTGTAGAGGTACTGGCGCGGTCCGCGCAAGTCAGGTGCCGTCGAATTCAACTATTCTGATTGGATCCTGCTTCCGGCGCCCGCCGCCGCGGCGGTTCCCGCTTCGGGGTCTTGTGGCGCCAACGATTCCTTCAAGGAGAACCACAATGCGTGTCATGGTGATGGTGAAGGCCACGAGCGAATCAGAAAGCGGCAAGATGCCAAGCACGGAGTTGCTTGCGGCAATGGGCAAGTTCAATGAAGAGCTCGTCAAGGCGGGCGTCATGCTTGCGGGCGAGGGCTTGCACCCTAGCGCAAGGGGAAAGCGGGTGCGCTTTTCGGGCGATCAGCGGACTGTGACGGACGGGCCGTTCCCGCAGACCAGCGAACTCGTTGCCGGGTTCTGGTTGTGGCAAGTCGAGTCAATGGATGAGGCTGTCGAATGGGTCAGGCGCTGCCCCAATCCCATGGAAAGCGAGTCCGAAATCGAAATTCGCCCGCTGTTCGAGGTCGAGGACTTCGGTGCTGAATTCACGCCAGAACTGCGGGAGCAGGAAGAGCGGCTGCGCGCTGAAGTTGAAGGGCTTGCGAACAAGGCGCGCTGACGGGAGCCCAAACGCACAGGGCAAGGCGGTTGCCTCGCCGCCCAACGCTGGTTCTTTCGGCGTTGTCCATCTCCACGGCATGGAGCACCGTAGACCTGGATGTCCTCTTGCGGGGCGCGCCGAATGCAAAAGGTGTGCGCGTCCATCGACCGTAGTCATCTCTTGGCGGCTGACCTCGCCCCTGAAGGCGACGTCTCATTGGCGGCCAACTGATCCTGGACCGAGGCGCGTTGGCCTTTGAGCACAGTCCCGTGCTTCCTTGGCCTTGACCTTCCAACGATGGGAACCTCTAAGCTGGGGTCATCAGGCGTGACATGGACGTCCCACCGCGAATGGCCGTCGTCTTCGCATCATGAGCGTGTCATGAAGGTAAAAGGCACGCCGGATGACGCAGTGGATGCCCGGCCCGACAACTGAAGGAAGCAGCCAGGATGAACAGGACAAGCAACGAACGCGATGCAACCGAGCCTGGCCGCCACAGCGCCGGTGCACATGGCTCGACTCAGGACCAGTCCAGTCCTGTTCATCACGAGCATGCGCATCACCATGACCACGTTCATGAACCGGCTGGCACTGGAGCCGGGGCGGCGCAGCCCGCTGCCGAGGGAACGATTTATACCTGTCCCATGCACCCGGAGATCCGCCAGGATCATCCCGGCAACTGCCCCAAGTGCGGCATGGCGTTGGAACCGTTGTTGCCGGAACTGGATGAAGGCGAGAACCCCGAGCTGGTGGATTTCCGTCACCGCTTCTGGTGGACGCTACCGCTCACCGGTGTGGTGTTCGTCATGGCCATGTTCGGGCATCGCCTTGGCTGGATGGAGGTGTCGACCCAGAGCTGGGTCGAGCTTGCGCTGGCGACGCCTGTGGTGCTGTGGGCAGGCTGGCCGTTCTTTGTGCGGTGTTTCCACTCGATCGTCAACCGTAGTCCGAACATGTGGACGCTGATCGGAATCGGCACCGGTGCGGCCTATGTCTACAGCGTCATTGCGACCGTCATACCTGGCGCATTTCCGCAGGTGTTCGCCGAGCATGGCCGTATCGGTGCCTACTTCGAGGCAGCGGCGGTGATCATTTCCCTCACGCTGCTGGGTCAGTTGCTTGAACTCAAGGCCCGCTCCCAGACTTCCGCCGCCATCAAGTCGCTGCTGGGACTGGCGCCCAAGACGGCGCGGCGTATCGGTCCCGACGGCGCCGAAGAGGACGTGCCGCTCGCCCGTGTCCACGTGGGCGACCTGCTGCGCGTGCGGCCCGGCGAGAAGGTGCCGGTCGATGGCGTGGTAACGGAAGGCACCAGCGCGGTCGACGAATCGATGATCACTGGCGAGCCCATTCCGACCACCAAGCGCGTCGGCGACCGCGTCATCGGCGCCACGATGAACACTTCGGGCAGCCTTGTCATCCAATCCGAAAAGGTCGGCTCCCAGACCGTGCTGTCCCAGATTGTCCAGATGGTGGCGCAAGCGCAGCGATCGAAGGCACCGATGCAGCGGATGGCCGACCAGGTTGCCGGCGTCTTCGTCGTCGGTGTCATCGGCATTGCGGTGCTGACCTTTGTCGCGTGGGGACTCTTCGGCCCCGAGCCGAGCTGGGTGTTCGGACTGATCAATGCCGTCGCGGTGCTGATCATCGCATGTCCGTGCGCGCTGGGTCTCGCCACGCCGATGTCCATCATGGTTGCAAGCGGGAAGGGCGCTTCCAGCGGCGTGCTGTTCCGCGACGCCGCTGCAATCGAGAACCTGCGCAAGGTCGATACCCTGATTGTCGACAAGACCGGGACGCTTACCGAGGGTCGGCCGGCTTTTGAGCGTGCGATCGGCATCAATGGCTATGCCGAGGAGGACATGCTGCGGTTAGCTGCCAGCCTGGATCAGGGCAGCGAGCATCCCCTGGCTGCCGCGATTGTTGCAGCAGCCCGTGAGCGCGGCCTGCAGTTGGAAAAGCCGGAGGGCTTCGAGTCGAGCTCCGGGATTGGGGTAAGAGGCAAGTTGGGAGGCAGCAAGGTCGCGATCGGGAATACTGCGCTCATGGAAGCCGAAGGCGTTCCCATCGATCCGCTCGTGGCGCAGGCCGATGAGCTGCGGGCGCAAGGCGCCAGCGTGATGTATCTTGCCGTCGATGGCAAGCTTGCTGGCCTGCTCGCCGTTTCGGATCCGGTCAAGGCCACCACGCCGGAGGCGCTGGCGCATCTCAGGGGAGAAGGTATCCGTGTCGTGATGGCGACCGGCGACGGGATTGCGACGGCGAAGGCGGTGGCCGGGAAACTTGGCGTTGACGAGTTCCACGGCGAGGTGAAGCCGGCGGACAAGCTTGAACTTGTCAGTTCGCTGCAACAGGCAGGCGCGGTGGTGGCGATGGCGGGCGACGGCATTAACGATGCGCCGGCGCTGGCGAAGGCCGACGTCGGTATTGCCATGGGCACGGGCACTGATGTCGCGATGAACAGCGCTCAGGTCACGCTGGTCAAGGGGGATTTGCGCGGGATTGCCCGTGCCCGGAAACTCTCGCAAGCGACCATTCGAAACATGAAGCAGAACCTCGGCTTTGCGTTCGTTTATAACGCATTGGGCGTTCCGCTGGCGGCGGGCGCTCTGTATCCAATGACAGGCCTGTTGTTGTCGCCCATGATTGCGGCGCTGGCGATGAGCCTGAGTTCTGCCTCGGTCATTACCAATGCGTTGCGGCTCAGGAAGGCTGCGACGTGAGGAATACCGGCAGCTCGGGGCTGCCCTGTGTGGCCGCTCAGGGCCCATTTCCATTTTCCCCTTGCTGTATTCAGAGATCCGTTCCAAGCGTCTGGGGTGAAGTGCGCCCTACACATGTCATGCACTGCAACATTTCTGCGTAAGCACATGTAAATTTAGAGACGTACGACGCACTTTTATTGTCATGTTTTAAAGACTTTTTGGGTATATACCTAGGGATCAAATTAGAGGAAACCCTCTAGGATTCGCACTCGGATGCTGCGCTGCAGGATTGGTGGCGCTGTCAATCCGGAAGCCAAACCGAAGCGGATTCACGTTGCAAACTGTTGCGCGAATCCGTTCGATCAATCCACAGGAGATTTTGCATGTCCCCTTTTATGCCCGAGCAATTTGCTGCAGTGCAAAAGTCCAGTCTGAACCAACTGTTCGCGCTGACGAACATGGCTTTTGACGGCTTCCAGAAGTTGACCGAGTTGAACCTGCAGGCAGTCAGGACGACGCTTGCCGAAGGCCAGGGCAATATCGAAGCGGTGCTGGCCGGAAAGGACCTGCGTGAAGTGTTCGCCGTGCAGGGCAATCTGGCACAGCCTGCCGCGGAGAAGGCGGTTGCATATGCACGCCATGTGTACGAAATCGCATCGAACACGCAGGTGGAACTGACCAAGGCAGTCGAGGGCCAGTACGAACAGCACAACCGCAATGTGCAAGCCTTCGTTGACAACTTCGTGAAGAACGCGCCAGCCGGGTCTGAAGCGATCACCGCGCTGCTGCAATCGAGCGTTGCAGCCGCCAGCAGCACCTTTCAATCCTTCCAGGACGCCGCGAAGCAGACGGCTGAAGTCGCCAAGGCCAACTTTGCCAAGACCGCCGCAGCGGCCTCCGGCGCGGCCCAGCAGGCGGCGCCCCGCGCTTCCAAGCAATAACGGCGTGCGGCTGGCCAAGCAGGCCAGGCCAGCGCGCTGAACATAGATCGCAGGCTTGCAGGCCACAGCACTGCGACGCCAATCTTCCCGCATCGGTATACAAGCTGGGCCCGGAGTCATCCGGCCCGGCTCGCCCTCGCTTTGTCCGCGCCAGGGCAGCGGGAATGTGCTCGGGACAATCAGGCAAGAGCCCGTCCCGGCAAGGCAGGGGTCTTTCAACTTTACGAGAATGAAGCAGGCAGGATGATGAAGAAAATTGCACTGGTAACAGGTGGTATGGGTGGGCTGGGAGAAGCCATCAGCATCAAGCTGCACGACGCAGGCTATGCGGTGGTGGTGACGCACTCGCCGGGCAATGCGGCCGCCCAGGACTGGCTTGCCGCGATGGCCGCCGGCGGCCGCGAGATGCGTGCCTACGAGGTGGATGTATCCGACTACGATGCCTGCCAGGCTTGCGCGGCGCAGATCCTGGCTGACGTAGGCCGCGTGGATATCCTGGTGAACAACGCCGGCATTACCCGCGACATGGCCTTCAAGAAGATGGACAAGCCGAACTGGGACGCCGTGATGCGGACCAATCTCGACTCGGTGTTCAATCTCACCAAGCCGCTTTGCGAAGGCATGGTCGAACGCGGCTGGGGACGCATCATCAACATCTCATCGGTCAACGCATCCAAGGGCGCCTTCGGCCAGACCAACTATGCCGCCGCCAAGGCCGGGATGCACGGCTTCACCAAGTCGCTGGCGCTGGAAGTGGCAAGGAAGGGCGTGACCGTCAACACCGTCTCTCCGGGCTACCTTGCCACCAAGATGGTCAACGCCGTGCCCAAGGAAATCATGGAGACCAAGATCCTGCCGCAGATTCCGGTCGGCCGCGTCGGCAAGCCGGAAGAAGTCGCAGCGCTGATTGCCTACCTGTGCTCGGAGGAAGCGGCCTACGTGACCGGGTCCAATATCGCCATCAATGGCGGGCAGCACATGCAGTAAGGGTGCTGGGCCAGGCGCCGCCAGGCGAATGCGCGGCGCGGGCCCGTTGCAGCCGCACCGGCCCGCGCCGCATCGAACCCAGGTCGGCGCGGTTGCCTTGCAGGCGCTGCGACAGCAACTGGTCCTCGATTTGGGCGACGTTCGACGTTAGCACTGCACGATGATGGTTGGGGGCGGGCCGGATGCCTACCAGCCAAAGCGATAGTCCCTGGTCGGATGCAGCCACCACTTTCCGTTCCCGGGCAGTTCCAGCACCTGGTGGTGGAACTTCAGCAGCGTGGGCCGGTGGCTGACGCTGACAAGCGTCGACTGCATGTCGGCCAGCAACTGGTACATGGCTTCCTCATTGCTGATATCCAGGGCACTGGTCGCTTCGTCCAGCATGACATAGCGCGGCTTTGACAGCAGTACGCGGGCGATGGTCAGCCGCTGCTGCTCGCCAAGGGACAGGACTTTGCCCCAGTCCACTTCCGTGTCCAGGCCGCCAAAGCGGCCAGCGATGTCCTTCAGGTTGACCGCTTCCAGCAGCTTCAGAAGCTCCTCGTCGGGGATCCGCTGGCCGATGTGGTTCGGGTATAGCAACTGGCTGCGCAGGCTGCCGACCACCATGTAAGGATGCTGCGGCAGGAACAGCATTTCCTGCGGCATTGGCCGCACGATGCATCCCGTGCCGTTGTTCCACAATCCGGCGATCGCGCGCATCAGCGAACTTTTGCCGCCGCCGCTGGCGCCGACGATAAGAAGGCCCTCTCCCGGGTTGACCGACAGCGTCAGGTCGGTGACCAGCGTTCGCTCCTGATTCGGCGTGCGCAAGGTCACATGTTCCAGCGCCAGGCGGGAGTCATGGATGGACTCGATCGTGGTGGCCGGCTTCACGGAGGCTGCTGCCGTCCCGGTCAGCGAGATGGAGAATGTGTCCAGTCGATCCAGCCCCGCCACGAAGCGGCTCAGGTCTTCAAAGTTGTCGACGATCACGGTCAGCGCGTTCAGGATGGCGGCGAACGCGCCGGCCGCCTGGATGGCGCTGCCGACTTCAAGCTCGCCGGAAAGCACGCGTGAAGCGACGATGGCGCTGGGCAGCAGGATGGTCAGGAAGCCATAGGCATACTGGAACATGTTCAGGCTCAGCTGCCACTTGATGAGCCGGTCGAAATTCTGGAAGGCCTTGCCAAAACGGCCTCTCACATGGGATGACTCCAGCGCCTCGCCGCGATAGAAAGCGATGGACTCGGCGTTCTCACGCACCCGGATCAGGCTGAAGCGGAAATCCGCCTCCCGCCTTAGCTGGAAGAAGTTCAGGCCGATCAGGACGCGGCCGAAGAAGAAGATGGAGACAAATGTACCGGCGATGGCATAAATGACAAGAAAGTAGACCAGCTCCCTTGAGATCGACCACAGGACGGCGCTGAAGGCGATGAGCTGCAGCAGCGCGCCGATACCGATTGAAAGGAAGAACAGGGATTGCCGCGTGAAGGTATTGATGTCCTCGGCGATGCGCTGGTCCGGATTGTCGATCGCGGCATCTGAATTGAGCTTGTAGTAGACCCGGCCCTTGAAATACCCGTCCAGATAGTGATGCGTCAGCCAGCGTCTCCAGAGCAGGCTCAGCTTGTTCCTCAGGTAGTAATAGACCGCGTAGATGGGGACGGCAACCATCAGGATATAGAGACACTTCCTGATCGAGGCCCAGAAACGATCCGCGTCTTGCGCTGCCAGGGCCGAGGTGAATTCACCGGTTTGCTGGACGATCAGTACCTCGGTCTGGGTCTGGCCCAACAGCAGCAGGATCAGCAGGACCAGCAAGCCGGAGGCTTTCCATTTTTCCCGCGAGAACCAGTAAAGTTTTGCAATGGCCCAGTATCGGGTCCACACATGCCGGGTGGAAGTGACGGGACGTTTCCCTGGGGACGAAGTGGTGCCGGTGACCCGCGACTCAGGAACGGCGCTCATATCCCATCTCCCAGCACTAACCGGATTGCATACTCGCCACATGGCCCGGCACGGGACACGTGGGAGAACGGCAGAAGACTATTAATGAAATATAGGCTAGCAGCATCGATGCCTGGCTGATTCGTGGTCCCTGCCCGCAGTCAAGGACCCGACCCCGGACAGGCGAGCGGAGATCTGGCTTGACGCGCGCCCGGAACCTGATTCCAATCCGGAAGTGACCTTCCCGCTATGACAGCCCCTCCGCATGGACCGCTTCGACGCGCTGCAACTCTTTACCCGGATCGTGGAACTGGGCTCCTTCACCGGCGCCGCCAGCGCGCTGGACATGCCACGCGCCACCGCCACGCACGCCATCAAGGAACTTGAGGCCCGCGTCGGCGCGCGCCTGCTGGAGCGCACCACGCGCCAGGTGCGCCCCACGCTGGACGGGCAGGCGTTCTATGAGCGCAGCAAGCGCGTGCTGCAGGACCTGGAAGACGCCGAGACCTCGCTCAGCACGCAGGTGGCCAACCCGCGCGGCACGCTGCGGCTGGACCTGCATGGCACCCACGCCACCATGATCATCCTGCCGCGCATCGGCGAGTTCCGGGAGCGCTATCCGCATATCGACCTGATCGTCAGCAGCGGCGACCGGCTGGTCGACCTGGTCGGGGAGGGCATCGATTGCGTGGTGCGTGCCGGCCAGCCGCGCGATTCCTCGCTGGTGGCCCGGCGGCTGGCGGAAATGCCGGAGGTGCTGTGCGCCAGCCCCGCATACCTGGCCGCGCATGGCAAACCGGAACACCCGTCGGAGCTGGCACAGCACATCGGCGTGGGATTCTTCTCGCGCAACCATGACCGCCGTTATCCCTTCACGCTGACCGTCGATGGCGAGGTGCAGGAGTTCAAGGCGCGCGGCTGGATCTCGGTAAGCGATGCCGAGTGCTATACCAGCGCGGCGCTGGCCGGCTGCGGCCTGATCCAGGTGCCGCGCTTCCGCGTGGAAGAGCACCTGCGCGCGGGACGGCTGGTGCCGGTGCTTGAGGCCTGGCCCTGCCCGGACTTGCCGGTGTCGGCGCTGTATCCGTTCCACCGGCAGCTGGCACCGCGGGTGCGGGTGTTTGTCGATTGGGTGGCGGGGTTGTACGTGGAGCGGTTCGGGCCGCTCCGGGGCGCGGCCTGAGGCATCAACACGGCGCAATCAGGCCGCCGCGGGGCGCGGCAGCGGCCGTGCCGGCGCGGGTGCGGCTTGCGCCGGCTCGCTGACCGGCAGTGTCATGCCGATCCGGATCGCGTCCGCCTGCACCTGCGCGAACACGCTGCCGCCGTGCATGGTGGCGATTGCCTTGACGATGGCCAGCCCCAGTCCGTGGTTCTGCCGGCTGTCGCTGCGCGCGGCGTCGGCGCGGTAGAAGCGATCGAACAGCCGCTCGGGCCGGATCGTGTGCAGGCGATCGGATTCATTGCGCACGGCGATGGTCAGCGTGTCCGCCGATTGCGCGATCGTGACCGTCACCGGCCGCCCGGGCCGGCCGTGCTGCAGGGCGTTGCTCATCAGGTTGGTCAGCGCGCGCTGCAGCAGCGAGACGTTGACGCGCACGCGTGCATCGCCGGTCACGTGCAGCGTGGCGCCGGCTTCCTCGAACAGCATGTCGAGGAAGTCCGCGCTGCGCCGGACTTCCTGGGCGACCGAGACCTCGACCAGGTCGCGCGCCAGCGCCCCGCGGTCGGACTGCGCCACGAACAGCATGTCGATCACGATGCGGCTCAGGCGCTCCAGGTCTTCCAGGTTGGACTGCAGGATCTCTTCAAGCTGTTCGGTGCTGCGCGGGCGCGACAGCGCCACCTGGGTCTGGCCGATGACATTGCCCAGCGGCGTGCGCAGTTCGTGCGCGACGTCGGCATTGAAGGCGGATAGCTGCTGGTAGGCGTGCTCGAGCTTGTCGAGCGCGCCGTTGAAGGCATGCACCAGGCCGCCCAGCTCGGCGGGCAGGTCGGCGTCGGGCAGGTGCTCCAGCTGCTTGGGGTCGAGCGCGCCGGCATGTTGCGACAGGCGCTCGATCGGCGCCAGGCCGGACTTGGCAATGCGCCAGCCAAGCAGGCTCACCGCGATCACGCCGAGCACCGACGACACCACCAGGGCGATGCCAAGCGTGCGGCTGGTCTCGAAGAATGCCGCCTGGTCCACCGCGACCGCGAGCGCCACCTCGGGGCGATCATTCAGCGCCGGGATGCGGCGCTTCAGCATCAGGAAGCGGTGGTCGCCGAACTCCACCGCCCACACGTCGGGTGCGCGCGGGCTGGTGTCGGCCTCGCGCGGGAAGGGCTCGCCGTAGTCGAAGCGGCGGTCGGTACTTTCGACAAAGTAGCGCACGCTGTGATCGGCCGGCGTCAGGGTGCGCAGCATGGCGGCAAAGTGCTCCCATTGCTTTTCGGTGCCCAGGCCCGCGGCCTTGGTGCCGGCCAGGTCGAAGCGGGCGCGGATCTCTCCGAGCTGGCGCTTTTCCAGTTCCACGCACTGCACGCGGTACAGCACCATGCCGGTGACGGTGAAGACCAGGGCTGCCGCCAGCCCGAACATGGCGGCCAGCCGCGCCGCGATCGAGCGTTGCCGGTTCATGCGCTCAATCCGTCGCGGTGCTCCAGCACGTAACCCATGCCGCGGATGGTATGCAGCAGCTTGGCTTCGCCGGGCCAGTCCAGCTTGGCGCGCAAACGCTTGACCGCAACTTCGACCACGTTGGTGTTGCAGTCGAACGAGATGTCCCAGACCAGTTCCGTGATCGCGGTCTTGGACACGATCTGCGCCTGCCGCCTGGCCAGCACCGACAACAGCGTGAATTCGCGTGCGCTCAGTTCCAGGCGCCGCGTGCCGCGCGTGGCGCGCCGCGACAGCAGGTCGATGCGCAGATCGCCCACGGTCAGCTGCGACGGCTCAGTCTGCCGGCCGCGCCGCGTCAGCACGTTGAGCCGCGCCAGCAGCTCCAGAAAAGAGAAGGGCTTGGACAGGTAGTCGTCGGCGCCGGCATCGAAGGCATTGAGGCGGTCATCCAGGTCGTCGCGCGCGGTCAGCATCAGCACCGGGGTCTGCTGCTCGCGGCGCAGGGACTTCAGCACCGAGACGCCATCCAGCGCGGGCAGCATCACGTCGAGCACGATCGCGTCGTAGGGCTCGGTACAGGCCAGGTGCAGGCCGTCCACGCCGTTGTGCGCGGTATCGACTACGTAGCCATTCTCGGACAGGCCGCGGCGCAGGTAATCGACCGTCTTGATCTCATCTTCGACCAGCAAGAGTTTCATTGGTCCAGTCCTCGGAATCTAAACAATATAGAAGATGTGTGCGGCTCCAACCTGTCAATCCTGTCAGTTTCCCGGTGCCGCACCGAAGCTGTGCAGCCAGGCCTTGCGGCGCGCGCTCCGCAAGCATGACAGGAGCACGTGCCGCTTTTGTTCACACTGGTGGAAAAGACTGTTTGAAGACGCGCCGCCGCTCCAGCCTGACGCAATTGTCAGCGTTGCGTCAGGGTGGCGTCGGCTGCGCTCCCTAGACTCCATGCGTGCCCGGCCGGGCCGGTTTTCCCACTTGCACAGGAGTCCTTCCATGACCTCACCCAAGCGATCCCACCACCACGACAGCACAGGCCACCGTTCCGCGCTGCTGCGCGCCCTGATCCCGACCTTGCTGATGATGGTCGGCGCAAGCATTTCGTTGTCGGCCAAGGCTGCACCGCGGGCCGTTGACCCGTATACCGATGGCGCGGCCAGCGCGGCGACAGCCAAGGGCCGCTTCGATGTGTACAGCGACGGCGCCCGGGTGCGTGAACCGCGCGACACGTACACGGACGGCGCGCGCAGCGAGCCACGGCCCGCTGACGCGAACGGCTGAGCCCCGCAGCCCACCAACACCCATGCAGCCATCACGGCCTGCCATTAGGCGTGGCAGCGCCCGGCACCGCCGCCAGGGGCCGGCGATAGCGGGACAGCCGGTCCAGCGCGAGGTAGACCACTGGCGTGGTGAAGAGCGTCAGCGCCTGGCTGAGCAGCAGGCCGCCTACCACGGCCACGCCCAGCGGCTGGCGCAGTTCCGCGCCGGTGCCGAAGCCCAGCATCAGCGGCACCGCGCCCAGCAATGCGGCCAGCGTGGTCATCATGATCGGGCGCAAGCGTGTGAGCGCCGCCTCGTAGATCGCCTGGCCGGCGCTGATGCCGCGGGTGCGCTGCGCCGCCAGCGCAAAATCGATCAGCAGGATGCCGTTCTTCTTGACGATGCCGATCAGCAGGATCACGCCGATCAGCGCCATGATGGAAAAGTCGAACCCGCCCAGCCACAGCAGCGCGAGCGCGCCAATGGCCGCCGACGGCAGCGTGGACAGGATCGTCAGCGGATGCGCCAGGCTTTCGTAGAGCACGCCAAGGATGATGTAGACCGCCAGCAGCGCCGCCAGGATCAGCCAGGGCTGCCCGGCCAGGGCCTCCTGGAACGCCTGGGCCGAACCCAGGAACGTGCCCTGGATGGCGGCCGGCATGCCGATGCGCTGCCGTACCTGCTCCAGCCGTGCCACCGCATCGCCCAGCGGTGCGCCCGGCGCGAGGTTGAAAGACAGGTTGACCGCAGGGAGCATGCCGTGGTGCAGGATCGAGACCGGCCCGGCGCCCGGCGGCGCGATGCTCGCCACCGCGGCGAGCGGCACCATCTCGCCCGACAGCGGGGATCGCAGGCGGAACGACTGCAGCGTCTCGATATGCCCGCGCCCGTCGTCGTCGACTTCAAGCACCACCTGGTACTGGTTGGTGTCGGTCTGGAACTCGTTGATCTGGCGCTGCCCGAAGGCGTTGTAGAGGGCCTCGTCGATATCGGCTGAGGTGAGACCCAGCCGCGCTGCCGCCGCGCGGTCGATGCGCATGCGGATGACATTGGCGCCGAGCTGCAGGTCGCTGGACAGGTCGCGGTAGAGCGGCTCGCCTTGCAGCGCGCTGGTGAGCCGCTGCGACCACGCATAGAGCTCGGCGGTTTCGTTGCCCTTGAGCACGTACTGGTACTGGGCCCGCGGCTGCCCGGCGCCGATGTTGATGTCCTGTGCTGCGCGCAGGTAGAGCTGGATGCCCGGCACCGCGGCCAGCCTGGGCCGCAGGCGGTCGATCAGGCCGCTGGCCGAGACGTCGCGGTCGGAACGGTCGTTGAGCACGATCCAGAAGCGGCCGTTGGCCAGGGTCTGGCTGCCGCCGGTCATGCCGACCGAATGGGTGACCGTCAGCACGGCCGGGTCGGCAGCGATGATGTCGGCGAGGGCGCGATGCTTGGCGACCATGTCCGCATGGGGGATATCCGCCGCCGCCTGCGAGGTGCCCAGCACGAATGCGGTGTCCTGCAGCGGGAAGAAGCCCTTGGGGATCAGCACGAAGCCTGCCACGCTGGCGCATACCGTCAGGCCGAACACCGCAGCACCGCGGGCCGGGCCACCAGCGCATCGCGCAGCAGCCCGGTGTGCAGCCGCACCGCGACAAACTGGCCCGGCCACAGCTCGCCGGCGCGGTTGTCGAACTCGGCCTTGACCCGGACCGCGCCATTGCCGGTGCCCACGCGGCTGTCGATCACCAGCAGGCGCCCCTGCGCCAGCGGCGCGCCGCCGTCGCGTGCATGCGCGTGCACGGCCGCGTTCGCGCCGCCGGCGCTCAGGTGTTGCAGCACCGGCGGCGCCGACTGCGGCATGGTGAATTCCACGGTGATGGGCGACAGCTGCGTGACGGTGAAGATCCCGTCGGCGTCGCCGACCCGCACCAGGTTGCCTTCATCGACGTTGCGCAAGCCGATGCGCCCGGCGATGGGCGAGCGGATGCGGGTGTATGACAGGCGCACTTCCTCGGCGACGATAGCGGCGCGGTTGCCCTGCACGGTGGCGCGCAGCTGCTCGACGGTGGCGAGCTGCTGGTCCAGCGTCTGGCGCGGGATGGCATCGGCGGCGATCAGCGTGCGGTAGCGCCCAAGGTCGAGCTCGGCCGCGCGCAGCTGCGCCAGGTTCATCGCCAGCGTGGCGCGGGCCTGACCCAGTGCGGCCTGGATCGGCCGGTCATCGAGCGAGGCGAGCAGCTCGCCGCGGGCCACCTGCTGGCCTTCGCGCACATGCAGGCGCATCAGCTGGCCGTCGATCTGCGTGCGCACCACCACGTCGCGCAAGGGCCGGACGGTGCCGACGCTTTCCGCCTGGCGGGCGACGTCGCGTGCCTCCACGCGCGCCACGCGCACAGGAACAGGCGGTGGCGGCGGTGGGGGCGCATCGGACTGGCTGCGCCGGACCAGGCCGAGCGTGCCGAGCGCGAGCACGCAGAGCGCCGCGGCTGCAAACCACAACCGTCGCGCATAAGGCCCGAGCGCCGCGAGCAGATAGGAGGTGAGGGAGAACGCAGGCATGGCAGTCGGACCCGCCGGATCCACAAGTCATTGGCATGCTGGTTTATAGCCAACGGAGGCGGTTGGAACGGTGACGCCAGCCTGTCAGGGCTGTCAGGAAGGCCGCGGCGCGCGCGCATGCGGTAGTCGCGGCGTGCTTGCTGACAGCTTTGCCAGTTGCCTGTCAGCACGCCGTTGGCTGCGGGCAGCTAAGCTACGCGGTTTATCGATTGGCAGGGCCGGGGCCATCATGCCCGGAATCCGTCGCACGGCAGCGACGCTGCCAGTGAGGGCAGACGATGTGGAGGACAGGTTGAGATCCAACCGCAACAAGCTGAACGCAGCCAGGGCCGGGCTGGGTGCCATGGCACTGACCGTGGCAGCGTGCGCCGGCATCGGCAGCGGCGGCCCGCTGCCCGCGCGCGCGAGCTTCAGCGATTACCGTAGCGAAACCCTCAGCCAGCTGCAGGCGCGGCGCCACTTCCAGCTTGCCGACAAGGCAGCCGAACTCGCGTGGAACGGCCCCGGCGAATGGCTGCCGGCGCTGTCCCGTGCCGGAACGAAGCCGGAGAAGGGCATCCTGCTGATCCACGGCCTTGGCGTTTCGCCGTGGTCGTTCCATGACCTCGCCCGGCAGCTCGCCGCGCAGGGCTTCCTGGTCAGGACCGTGCTGCTGCCCGGTCATGGCACCCGGCCGGAGGACCTGCTGGACGTGACGCTGGAAGACTGGCAGCGCGTGGTGCGGGAGCAGGCCGAGGTGCTGCGCCGCGATGTCGGGCAGGTCTACCTGGGAGGCTTCTCCACTGGCGCCAACCTGGCACTTGAATACGCCTACGCTCACCCGGACGTGGCGGGGCTGGTGCTGTTTTCACCGGCATTCCAGTCCAACAGCCGCTACGACTGGCTGACCCCGCTGATTGGCTGGATCCGCCCATGGCTGCTGGAGCCGGACGGGCGCCGGCCGATGCAGAACGCCGTGCGCTACATGACGGTGCCAACCAACGGCTTCGCCCAGTTCTACCGCAGCAGTCGCGCGGCGCGCCTGCGGCTGGAGCAGGGGGCCTACGACAAGCCGGTCTTCATGGCGGTGGCGCAGCACGATTCGGTGCTCGATACCCGCTATTTGCTGACCGTGTTCCAGGACAGGTTTACGCATCCCGCAAGCCGCCTGATCTGGTATGGCCAGAGGCCGGAAACCACGGCGGACAGCGGCCGCGTGCTGGTGCGTAGCGATACGCTGCCGCAATTGCGGATCAGCCAGTTCTCCCATATGGGTTTGCTGTTCTCGCCGGCGAATCCGCTGTACGGGGAACAGGGCCGCCTGCGCATCTGCTGGAACGGGCAGGATGAGTTGGCGACGCGGGCTTGCGAGCGTGGCGAGACCGTGTGGTATTCGGACTGGGGCTATCGCGAAGCCGGCAAGGCGCATGCGCGGCTGACGTTCAATCCCTATTTCTCCTGGCAAGGCGAGGTGATCGCGGGGGTTTTCGCCGGCGCGGACTTGCGTGCCGGCGACCGTGCGCCAGAAACGCAGCGCATGACGCGGGACGACAACGGCAGCAGCTCGCAGGCGATGTAGGCGAATGCAAGGCAGGCAAGCCACCGGCAGTCCGTGCCCGGCTCCGCCGCATGGAGGAAAACCCGGGCCTGTCCCACGGCGCATCAGCCTCTAACATGAAGTACCTGCCGCCATCGCGGCAAACAACGATAACGCGGAGACTTCACACATGGATCGTCGAAAGTTCCTGAGCGCCGCGGCCATCGCGGCGACCGCCGGCGTCGCGCCGCACGCCATCGCGCAGCAGTGGCCGGCGCGCGCCATCCGGCTGGTCGTGGCCTATCCGCCTGGTGGCGGCACCGACGTGGTGGCACGCTTGTTTGCCGACTACCTGACGCGCGTGACCGGGCAGTCGGTGGTGGTGGAGAACAAGCCCGGCGGGGCCACCATTCCCGCCACGCAGGACGTGATCCGCGCCAGGAATGACGGGCAGACGCTGCTGGTGACGCTGGGTTCCTCGGCCACCTCGGGCGCGCATATCAACCGCGTTCCTTACGACCCGTTGACCGACCTCACCGCGCTGGCGGAACTTGGCCGCGCCCCGGTGCTGCTGGCGGCCAACAAGGATGCGCCGTACTCCACGCTGAAGGAACTGATCGCCTATTCCAAGGCGAATCCGACCAAGCCGATCCACTCGGCCTCGTACGGTCCGGGCACCTCGTCGCACTTCGGTCCGCTGCTGTTCAACCGGCTGGCAGGCACCAACCTTGAACCGGTGCTGTACAAGGGCTCGGCGCCGGCCACGCAGGACCTCGTGGGCGGCGTGGTGCCGCTGATGATCGACGGCCTGACCACGGGCGTGCCGCTATACCAGGCCGGCAAGACCAAGGCGCTGGCCACCACCATCCCGGAACGCTCTGATCTGGCGCCCGGGGCGCCTACCTTCCGTGAGCAGGGCTTTCCTGAGATGGAGCAGCTCAGCGGCTATTTCGCGCTGTTCGGCCCCAAGGCCATGCCCAAGGCCACGGTCGATGCGGTCTCTGCTGCGGTGCGCAAGGTGCTGGCCGACCCGGCCTACCAGAAGCGGCTGGCCGGCGTTGGCGTGCTGCCGCCGCAGGCGGTCACGCCTGAGGCCTTCGCCGCGCAGATCCGGACCGATCATGCGCGCTGGGGGCAGTTCATCAAGGATATCGGCTTCAAGATCGATGGGTGAGGGCGCCGCGGCAGCGTCGGCGTGTGCGCGGGTGCATCGGCGTGGGTGGCGAGAGGCGGATTCTTGTCCATACTGAACTTGACTGGCGGGCTGTCGCTGCCCGCCGGGATCAATCGCCCAAGGAGAAGAATCGTGTTCAAGCACATCTTGCTGGCCACCGATGGCTCGGAACTGTCAAAAATGGCAATGGATGCGGCCATTGGCTTTGTCAAAGCCGGCGGCGCCAGGCTGACGGCCTATACGTGCATGGAAGAGTATCCCTACGTGGCGTCAGGCGATGCCGGCCATCCCAGGCGCAAGGCCTTCGAAGAGCAAGAGGCCGCACATGCAAGCGCCAGGCTGGAAGCGGTTGTCGCTGCGGCCAGGGCCGCGGGAGTCACATGCGAAACGGATATGACGACTTCGGTACCCTACAAGGGCATCATCGATGCGGCCGCGAGGCACGGGTGTGACGTGATCTTCATGGCGTCGCACGGCCGCAGGGGCCTGGAGGGCCTGCTGGTCGGCAGTGAAACCCAGAAGGTTCTTACCCACTGCCGGGTTCCTGTCCTCGTCTACCGCTAGACACTGCGCGGCGTGCCGCCGCGGGTGCTGGCGTACTGTCGAATCCACCTCACGGGGGAACCTGCCATGACGGAAATGGAACAGGAGAAAGTCGTCGGTGTGCTGGATCGAATACTCGAAGCCGAGCTCGCCGGGGTTGTGCGCTACACGCACTATTCGTTCCTGATATTCGGCTTCGGCCGCATTCCCATCGTGTCGTGGCTGCGTGAGCAGGCGAATGAGTCGCTGCTGCACGCGCACCAGGCCGGCGAATGGATCACGACCCTCGGCGCCTATCCCTCGCTTGGCATCGGCGAGCTGCTGGACACCCACACGACCGATATCGGCGCGATCCTGCGTGAATCGCTCGCGACCGAGATGGAGGCCCTGGACCTGTACCGTGAGCTGCTAAGCCTGGTCGAGGGGCGCTCAGTCGCGCTGGAGGAGTATGCGCGGCAGTTGATCCAGCTGGAGGAACTGCATGCGGGAGAGGTCGAGAAAATGCTGCGCAAGCCCGGCCTTGCGGCGACGGTGCAGCCGCGGCAGGGCTGATCTGGGCCGGCCCGCTGCCTTCTCGTGCGTGCAAAAGCGCGCGTGCCACAAGGTTTCGCCCCCATTGCTTTCGTCCCCGACGCCGGGAGCAGGGCACAGGCCGCGTCACCGCACCGGCCATCCACCCCCATCGCGCGCCGCGCCAACCGAGCTGGTTGCCAGCGCCAATGTCGCCGCGGCGGCGAGCGCTCCGTTATAGGCGTCAGCTGACGCGTTCCGTGCCGGCAGCAACTGGTTCTGTGCCAGGTTGGCTTCGGTGAGGTTCGCATGTGCGCGGCTATGGCAAATGCTTGCCGGGAAGCGTGGGTGCAGGTCCGCGCGTGCTGACCGGACGTGCGCTACGCGGATCGGCGGCTTGCCGGCCTGGCTTTGCCGTATTGTCCCTGCGCCCAGTGGGCGTGCCGCGACTGCTGTCGGTGCGGTGCGTCGGACCGGAGAACGCGCCGATCCTGACTTCCTCGCCCATCCCCCCGACGACATGCTGCGCAAAGGCGGCCCCCGAGGCGGTCAGCATGGCGATTGCCATCAGCGGGTACGCGTGGATCTTCTTCATTTTTGCCTGTTTTTCGTGTGGTGGGCCCGGGTGGGCAAGGTTCAGGCAGCGGAGGGTAAATCAAGCGGATGTCCGTGTATGTAAGCTATTGTTAGCGCGAGTTGCTCCGCCAACCAAAGAATGTGAAAAGTGCTTGTTAGCGCATGCGCGATCAAAGCGCCGCGGTGAAAGGCGGGATACCGGCCGCGACCATCAGCGCCATGGATAGCGGGAAGAGGGCGCTGATGTGTGCCGTGGCGCTGGCGAAGGAGTAGTGAGCGTAGCAATAGATCGCCGCCACCAGCATATAGACGGCCAGCCGGTGGAAGCCCTCGAGGTGTGCCCCGAACTCCTTGCCGAACCAGGCAACCATGCCGTACTCATTGAGTTTGGAGGCCAGCATGATCAGCAGGCCGATCCAGATCATGGTGTCCCAGGCGGATTTCCCGTTCAGGGCATCCTCCCAGGTCAGCACGCCGGTGATGAACAGCAGCGAGACGCCGAGAGCCGCCGCCAGCGTTGCGCCGATGGCCAGGTCCTCACCGAAAATCCAGAGCACCAGCAAGCCAAGGAAAATTGCCGCCATGATGATTTTCTTGGCGCCGATGATGGCGACGGCCGCCATGGGTAGGGGCGGTCATGATGCCGGCGATGGTGGTGACAAATACCGCGAACATGTGCCACGCCTTCACCGCGAGGCCGGCCGGCGCCGGCAGGAACCAGAGCACGATGCCGATTCCCACCGGGACTAGAAATCTCCAGAGATCTTTGAGATGCCCTGCGGGGGCCGCTGGCTTCGCGGCGGGGGAGCTTCCAGCGCCTGGCCTTCGGCCCGGATTCGCGCAACATCGATGATGACCACCTCCGCGCTCAGGGGCCAGTCCGTGAACGCCGACGTCAAATGTGGCGTGAGGGACGCGGGGCAGGCGAATAACCGTTCGTATGCTATGGTTTATAGACCTTTCCGGTAGAAGCGCCGGCGTCGTGCCGGCGCCGCCGAACGACGGCATGCCAGCAGACGGGGCTCGAGGAGTAAGTCATGCATCCCAGCAAGCTAATCGTGGCGGCGATACTTGCCGCGGCAACTCTTCCGGTGCTGGCACAGCCCGAGACGCGCGTGGACACGGTGTCGGGCGTGGGGGCTACCAGGACCACCGGCACGGTCAAGGCCACGGCCACGGTGGTGGCCATCGATGCCGCCACGCGCACCATTTCGCTCAAGAACAAGCAGGGCAAGGTCACGGACGTACAGGTCGGCGAGGACGTGCGCAACTTCGAGCAGCTCCGCGTGGGCGACATGGTCACCGTCGAGTACACGCAGGCCTTGTCAGTGGCTCTCGCCAAGCAGAGCGGCATGCGCTCCAGCACCGAACGCGAGATCGCCGAGCGGGCCGCTCCTGGCGCCAAGCCCGGCGGCATGGTCGGGCGCGAGGTGACGGTCACTGCCGATGTGGTGGCCGTCAACGCCAAGACCGGCATGGTGACGCTCAAGGGGCCAAAGGGCAAGACGGTGGACGTGCATGTCGAGGATCCGGAGCAACTGAAGGCGGTTAGACGCGGTGACCAGGTGCAGGCCGTCTACACCGAAGCCCTTGCCATTTCTGTCACGCCCAGGCGTGCCCGCTGAGTAAGGCGGCGCCGGGTGGGAGCATGCCGATGGGTTTTCTGCGGTGGTTGCGCTGGCGCAATGCGCAAGTCCATGCGCACGGCAAGCAGGAGATTGCCGAGCTGACCGAGCGCGTGACCCGGATCTATCCGCGCTTGCGGCTGGTGTCACGCTACCAGCAGCGGCTTCGGCCTGCGCTCGAGCAAGCGCAGGACTACGTGCGCGAACTCGTCCAGGGTCTTCCCGCGCCGCGGGAAGCCAGCATGCAGGCATGGGGTGACGATCCCTATGTTCACGCCTTCTTCGGCGCGCCGCGTGACGTGCCGCTGGCCTTCAGCCGCTCTCCTGAACTGCGCGCGTTCTTCGAACAGTCGCCCGATGCGCCGCAGGCGTTTGCGGTGCTGGGGATGGCGATGACCGAGCGGCGCACGCTCGGGGTTGCGCTGGAAGGGGATGTCATGCGCACGGAAGTGCCGCAAACCACCGTCAGTTTCGGCGATCACAAGGTCAGGATCATCGCTCGCAGCGAGGCCGCGCTGCGCGAGGAAATTGTCCGGCGCATGTTCGATCAGTTCAGCATGGAGGGTCTCGCCCGTTTCGCTGCCGGCAAGTCACGCCGCGACGTGCTCGCGCGCGAGCAGGCGCTGCTGGTGGCGCGCCTGCGCCTGCTCCAGCAGCAAGGCACCGGCATGCGTTCGGTGCTCGGCGGCGATGCCGACGCAAGTCCCGGCGAGCAGGCCGCCCTGGGCGGGCAGATTGCCGCGAACGAGCAGGAACTTGCGCAGCTCGGCCCCGAAACCGGGGCGCTTGACCGTCAACTGGAATGCCTGGCCGAGGTCCTGGCGGACGCACGCTCCTGCTTTTCCATCGAGCAAAGACACTTGCGGCTTAGTGCCATGAACGTGCTGCTCGCGGCGGACAGCGCGGGGCCGGCATACGACATCGACCTGCTCACTGCCCACGTCCCGGGCGATCCTCCACTGGTGCGATCCATCGCACTGGTGCGGTTCGCGCGTGGCGACATGCTGTCGCCGACCGCCCTGATCGAGGAGGCGGAGCGGCTGCTGTGACAGCGGGGATGGTGGCGCGCCAGGCAGTGGAGAGCGGCGCGGTGGAATGCGCGCTGGCGCTGGGCTTCGAGTTCATGCAGCCGGGCCCGCTGAAGAGCGCGTGGACTGACCGCGAGGCGGCCATGGTCGAGTTCACCGACATCGCCGCCCCGATGGTGCAGGATGCGGTCGAGGCCGGCGTGCCGCGCGCGCTGACGCTGTTCGGCGGCGCCGGCCGCGAGCACATGCAGCGCTACGGCACCAGACTGGAGACCTTCGCCAGGATCCGCGCCAAGGCCAGCCGCCACGCTGCCAACAACCCGCTGGCCGTGTTCCGCACCGTCGTCACGGAAGCAGACGTGATGGCCGAGAAGGTGATGTGGCCCGGCGTGATGACCCGCTCGATGGCCTGCCCGCCGACCTGCGGCGCCGCCGCTGCCATTGTCTGCACCGAAGCCTTCGCGAACAAGCACAACCTGCGCACCGACGTGCGCATCCTGGCCCAGTCGCTGACCACCGACGTGGCCCCGAGCTTCGAGCCGCCTTCGATGATCGGCCTGGTGGGCTTCCATATGGCCGAGGCGGGCGCGCAGGCCGTGTACGAGCAGGCCGGCGCCGGCCCGTCGGATATCCAGGTCTGCGAACTGCACGACTGCTTCGCGCAGAACGAGCTGCTGAGCTATGAGTCGCTGGGCTTCGCCAGGGCCGGCGAGGCCGAGAAGATGGTGCGGGACGGTGACAACACCTACGGCGGCAAGGTCGTGGTCAACCCGTCGGGTGGGCTGCTGTCCAAGGGCCACCCGCTGGGCGCCACCGGCCTCGCGCAGTGCTACGAGCTGACTCGCCAGATCCGCGGCAGCGCCGGTCCGACGCAGGTGGAAGGCGCGCAGCTGGCGCTGCAGCACAACCTCGGCCTGGGCGGCGCCTGCGTGGTGACGCTGTACGGCCGCGGCTGAACCAGATCCCGACAATCCAGAGGAGATCAGATGGCTGACAAGAGCATGATTGGCATGGACCTCGGCAAAGGCTCCATCGAGGTGGAGAAGGGGCGCCTGCGCTTCTTCGCCAAGGCAACCGGCGAAACGAATCCGGTCTATATCGACGAAGCCGCCGCGCGCGACGCGGGGCATCGCTCACTGCCGGTGCCGCCGACGTTCTTCATGTGCCTGAACAGCGATGTGTCGGCCGCATCGGGCATCGACCGCATGAAGGTGCTGCAAGTGGACCTGGGCCGCATCCTGCACGCTGAACAGGCCTTCGACTATCACCGCATGGCCTACGCCGGCGACACGCTGCACTTCGACACGACGGTCAGCGACGTCTACGACAAGAAGGGGGGCGCGCTGCATCTTGTCGTCAACACCACCCGCGTGACCAACCAGGACGGCGAACATGTCGCCGACATGCGCAGCACCCTGGTGGAACGCCGCGGCTGATCGCGCACAAGGAGAACAGAACCATGCAAGCCCCCCGTTTCGCCGACGTGAAGGTTGGCGACAAGCTGCCGAGAACGCATTGCCGGCTACAAGGTCCCCCGCAGCGTTGAATTCGTGGAGGCGTTGCCTTTGTCGAGCGTCGGCAAGGTACTCAAGCACGAACTTCGCAAGCAGCACTGGAAGTAGGCGTTTGCTGGCATGCAGCCTGCTCAAGCTTGCATGCTGACCGCTGCTTCACGCTGCGTGGGCACCACGACCGGGTTCAGGAATGCCGGCGCCAGGCCAGTCAACTGTTCCGCGGCCGCTCGCAAGGGCGGCAGGAAGCGCTTCACCGCTTCCTCCCTCGTGACTTCGCCCGAGGGCAGGTTGACGCTGATCGATGCCACCACGTTGTGGTGTTCGTCGCGTACCGGTACGGCGAGGCCTGCGATGTGCTGGTCGAATTCTCCATCCACCCACGCATAGCCATCTCGGCGCACGGCAGCGAACGCTTCAAGCAATGCTGCCTTGTCGTGCACGGTGCGGTCCGTGTAGGCGCGCAGGGAGGCCTCGTCGAGAAACTGCGAGAGAAATTCCGTGGTCTGGAAGCCCAGCACCGCCCGGCCTGGTGCTGTGGCGAAGGCCGGCACATGGCTGCCCACGCCAAGCCCCAGTGAGCGGATCTTCAGCGACGGAATGCGCAGGACATATACCGCATCGTGCCCGTCGAACACACACATGCCGCACGACTCGGTGACCTGCGTCCACAGGGTTTCCAGCGCGCGTTGCGCGTGCCCCCAGAAGGGCAGCGAGGTCAGGTAGGTCATGCCGAGGGTAAGGATCTTCGGGGTCAGGCGAAAACCCCGCGTTTCGGATTCCGCCGCATAGCCCAGCTCGCACAGCGTGAGCAGGATCCGCCGCACCACGGTCCGCGGCAGGCCAGTGGATGCCGTGATGCTGGCAACGGTGTGCGTGCCGCTGCGCCCGAGCGCGTGGATAACGGCCAGTCCGCGGGCAAAAGAGCGTACGAAGCCATCGTTGTCGGTAGTAGTCATGTCTGTACGAGGTCTGATTTCAGGTTGACATTGTAGCAAGGCCGGACGTAAAGTTCGAAAAAACGGGCGGCAATGACCGCTAGGCGGACATAAGTGTCCGAAAAAAATTAAACAGGAGACAACCATGAAGCGGCGTTTTCTTTGCCAGGCGCTAGCCTGCCTCGCTGTCGTGTCCACCTCGGGCCTTGCATTCGCCAACCCGTCCCCCGAGACCTTCCAGGCCAAGCGTCCTTTGCGCCTGATCGCGCCAAGTTCGCCCGGCGGCATCCTTGACCTGACCAGCCGCCTGCTCGGCAAGACGCTGTCTGAGCAGCTGGGGCAGCCCGTCGTCGTGGAGAACCTGCCTGGCGCGGGCGGCGTGATCGGGATGCAGGCCATGCTGCGCGCGGAACCGGACGGCCACACGCTGGTGATGGGCAGCCTTGGCCCCAATGCGGCCAACTACGCATTGCACGACAAGCTGCCTTACAAGTTCGAGGACTTTGCACCGGTGGCGCATGTGCTGACGATGCCGGACGTCGTGGTGGTCAACCCGAAACTGCCGGTCAAGACCATTGCCGAGCTGGCGGCCTATGCCAGGACGCGCCCCAACGGCTTGTCCATGGCGGTGTCGACGAGCGGTTCTTCCGGCCATCTCGCCGGGGACCTGCTGAAGCAGCGCGCCGGCATTACCGCCGTCGACGTGATCTATCGGGGCGCATCGCCGGCGCTGACCGACCTGGTGGCGGGGCAAGTCGATTTCATGGTGGACAACCTCATCACCGCATTGCCGCTGGTGCGAGCCGGCAAGCTGCGCGCGCTTGCGGTCACGACAAGGCAGCGTGCCCCGGAACTCCCGGATACGCCGACCATGGCCGAATCCGGTTACCGCGACTTCGACGTTTCGGTCTGGCTCGGCCTCTTTGTCTCGTCCAGAACGCCGCCCGCGGTGGTGCAGGCGTTGAATGTTGCCGTCAACAAGGCGCTGGCCGATCCTGCTCTGCGCGAGAAGCTGGCGCAGCAGGGCGGTACGGCCGCGGGCGGGTCGACGCGGCAGTTCGACAGCTTCGTGCGCGCCGAAAAAGCCCGCTGGGAGCAGGTCATCAAGGACGGCAACATCAAGCCCGAGTAAGCGCGAACAAATTCATCACTCTCTTCTTGCAGACAACGCCATGCAAAACAATTTCAAGGACAAGGTCATCCTCGTCACCGGAGCCGGCAATGGCATCGGCCGTGCCATTGCCATGCTGCTCGGCGCGCAGGGCGCCAGGGTGGTCGTCAACGACCTGGGCTCCAGCGGCAGCGGCGAGGGCAGTGATGCCGGACCAGCCCAGAAGGTGGTTGACGAGATCCGCGCAGCCGGCGGGAAGGCTGTGGCGAACACCGATTCGGTCGCGACTGCGGAGAGCGCGCAGGCCATTGTCGATACCGCCACCCGCGAGTTCGGCCGCATTGATGGCGTGATCAACAACGCCGGCATCCTGCGCGACCGCATCTTCCACAAGATGAGCACCGCTGAATGGCAGGCGGTACTGGATGTGCACCTGAACGGCGCTTACTTTGTCAGCCGTGCCGCGGCGCCTTATTTCAAGGAACAGCAAGGCGGCACCTACGTCCACATGACCTCCACCACCGGCCTGGTCGGCAATTTCGGGCAGGCCAATTACGCCGCCGCCAAGCTTGGCATCGTGGCGCTGTCGAAATCCATCGCGCTGGACATGGCCCGCTTCAATGTCCGTTCCAACTGTATTGCCCCGTTCGCATGGAGCCGCCTGATCGGCACGCTGCCCAGCGAAACCGAGGCCGAGAAGAAGCGCCTTGAGCGGATGCAGGCGATGAAGCCGGAGCAGGTTGCCCCGGTTGCCGCGTTCCTGTCTGGCGATGCTTCGGCGGACGTCAATGGCCAGGTGCTGGCCGTGCGCGGCAATGAGCTGATCGTCATGAGCCAGCCGCGCCCGGTGGCGTCGGTGCATCGCGCCGAAGGCTGGACGCTGGAGACGCTGGCGGAGCATGCCGTGCCGGCGGTGAAGCGCGCTTTCACGCCGCTGGAGCGCTCGCCCGAGGTGTTTTCCTGGGACCCGATCTGAGAACGGAGGTACGCAGCGATGGCCATCGACTATCACCGCCTGCGCTCGTGGGCGTTCTTTGACCAGGTTTCCAGCTATGCGGCGAATGACAACATTCGCTATGCGCTGAGCCTCGGCTTTGGCACCGATCCGATGGACGAGGCGGACTTGCCCTTTGTCTTTGAGGAAGGACTGAGCGTGGTGCCCACCTTCCTCGCCACCGTCGGCGCGCCAGGTGCATGGGCAAGCGACCCGGGTACGGGCATCGACTGGATGCAGATCCTGCACGGCGAGCACCGGATGCGCTTTTTTTCAGTGCCCGCGGCGTCTGGCGCGGTACGCAGCCAGACGCGCGTCAGCCGCGTGGTGGACAAGGGCGCCGGCAAGGGCGCGCTGGTGGTCACTGAGCGGCGCATCGAGGACCAGGCCAGCGGCGAGTTGCTGGCGACCGTCGAGCATGTGTCGTTCTGCCGGGCTGATGGTGGCTTTACCTGCGCCGCCACGCCCGGCGATGCACCGCTCGAGCCATTGCCGGCGGTGCCGGAACGCGCGCCTGACATGATCATGTCGATGCCGACCCAGCCTTCCGCGGCCTTGCTGTACCGCCTCAATGGCGATCGCAATCCCATCCACGCACTGCCCGCCGCCGCCCGGCAGGCCGGCTTCGAGCGGCCGATCCTGCATGGCCTTTGCACTTACGGCATGGCATGCCGGGCGCTGCTGAAGCAGGCTTGCGGTGGCGATCCGTCGCGCCTGGCCAGCCTTTCGGTGCGCTTTTCATCGCCATTCGTGCCAGGTGAAACGCTGCGCGTGGAGATGTGGCGCGGCGAAGGGCAGGTCCGGTTCCGTGCGCTCGCAGACGAGCGCAATGTGGTCGTGCTGAGCCACGGCGTCGCCGACCTGCATCCGTAATCAAGGAGTCAAGATGTCCGTGATCGAGCAATTCGCCCGTGCCACGCCCGACCGGGTTGCCTACCGCATGGTGCCGTCCGGCCAGGCGGTGACGTGGGCCGAACTGGAGCAGCGTTCGCGACAGTGCGCTGCCGCACTGCTGGCTGCCGGTCTGCGCGAGGGCGACGGCATTGCCGTGCTGCTGGAGAACCATGTCCGCTATTTCGAGATCCTTTGGGCCGCGCACCGGATCGGCTTGTACTACACCACGATCAGCCGTCACCTGAAAGCCGACGAGGTGGAGTACATCGTGCAGGACTGTGGCGCCCGGGTACTGTTCTGCTCGGCGCAGACCCTTGGCGACCTTGCGCCCGGCGCCCTGGCATCGCTTCGGGTCACGCGGGTGCTTCTGGATGGGAGCGAGCCGGGCTACAGCAACTATGAAGCGTGGCTGGAGCAGATGCCGGCCGAGGTCACGTTGCCGCGCACGGTGGAGGGAACTGACTTCTCATATTCTTCCGGCACCACGGGCAGGCCCAAGGGCATCAAGCGTCCACTGCAAGGCGCCAACGCTTTTTTCCGCACCGGTGATGACGCTCGCCTGGGCTGGAAGTCGCTGGACCGCGATACGGTCTACCTGTCGACCGCGCCGTTCTATCACACTGCCCCGGTGCGCTGGAACATGGCCACGATGCGCGCCGGAGGCACCTCGGTCATGATGGAAAAGTTCGAGCCGCTGGCGGCGCTGGATGCGATCGCGCGCTACGGCGTGACCCATAGCCAGTGGGTGCCGACCATGTTCGTGCGCTTGCTGCGGCTGACTGCGGCGGAGCGCGAGCGCTTCGACCTGTCCACCATGCGCTATGCGATCCACGCCGCCGCGCCGTGTCCGATCTCAGTCAAGCAGCAGATGATCGACTGGTGGGGGCCGATCCTCTATGAGTTCTACAGCGGCACCGAACTGGTCGGGCGCACCTCGCTGGACTCCGTGGAATGGCTCGCGCACAAGGGGTCGGTCGGACGGCCCGAGTTCGGGCAGGTACACATCGTCGGCGACGATGGCAATGAAGTGCCGCAGGGCCAGACCGGCGTGGTCTACTTCTCCGGCGGCGGGACCTTTGCTTACCACAATGATCCGGAGAAAACCCGGCAGGTCTATAACGACCGTGGGTGGGCCACCTATGGGGACGTCGGCTACGTCGATGCCGACGGCTTCCTTTACCTCACGGACCGCCTTGCCAACACCATTGTCTCTGGCGGCGTCAATATCTATCCGCAGGAATCCGAGAACGTGCTGATGAGCCATCCGGCGGTCTTCGACGTGGCGGTGGTCGGCGTGCCGAATACCGAGTTCGGCGAGGAAGTGAAGGCGGTGGTCCAGTTGCACGAGCCTGAGCGGGCGTCGCCGGTCCTGGCCGAAGAACTGATTGCGCTTTGCCGCAGCAGGATCTCCCCGATCAAATGCCCGCGCTCGGTCGACTTCGTCGCGGCGCTGCCGCGCACCGAAACCGGCAAGCTGCTCAAGCGCGCCGTCAAGGCCAGCTACTGGCCAACCGAAAACCGAATCGCGCATTGAGCGCAACTGATGCCATGTCCCGACAAGAAGCCAGCTACCACGCGCCGCGCAAGATGTTCGCGCCGGAGCACGAGATGTACCGCGACAGCGTCGCCCGTTTCCTGGCTGACAAGGTCATGCCCGGACACGCCGAATGGGAAGCCGCCGGCCTGGTTCCGCGCGATCTCTGGCGCGATGCCGGCGCCCACGGCCTGCTGTGCCCCGGCTTGCCCGAAGCCTACGGCGGTGCCGGCGGCGACTTCCTGCACAGCGCCATCGTGGTGGAAGAGATCGCCCGGGCCCTGGCCAGCGGCGTGACGGGGTTCACCACGCACTCGGAGAACGTCGCGCCGTACCTGCTGGAGTTCGGCACCGAGGCGCAGAAGCGTGAGTTCCTGCCGCGCATGGCCAGCGGCGATGTGGTTGGATCGATCGCGATGACCGAGCCGGGGGCTGGCAGTGACCTGAAAGCCATCCGCACCAGCGCTGTCAAGGTGGATGGTGGTTACCGGCTCAACGGCCAGAAGACCTTTATCACCAATGGCTACCACGCTGACCGCGTGCTGGTGTTCGCCAAGACAGAGCCGGCCGCCGGTGCGCGCGGCATCAGCCTGTTCTGGGTCGACACCACCAGCCCCGGGTTCAGCCGCGGCCGCCTGCTGGACAAGATCGGCCAGAAGGCCCAGGACACCGCTGAACTCTTCTTCGAGGACGTCCTCGTGCCGGACGACATGCTGGTCGGCGAGCGCAATGCCGGCTTCGGCTACGCCATGAGCGGGCTGGTGCGTGAGCGCCTGCTGATCGCCTTGCGTTGCGCCGTGGCGCTGGAGGTGGCGCTTGACTGGACCATCGCGCATGTCAAGGAACGCCGTGCCTTCGACAAGGCGCTGATCGACAACCAGTTCATCCGCTTCCGCCTGGCCGAAATCAAGACGCATGCGTGTGCCACGCGTGCCTTCGTCGACAGCTGCCTTGAACAATACCTGGCCGGCACGCTGACGCCCGATGGTGCCGCCATGGCCAAGTACTGGGCCGGCGAGGCCACGCGGGCCATCGATGACCTGATGCAGTTCTTTGGCGGCTACGGCTATATGCGCGAATACCCCATCGCCCGTGCCTACACCGACGTGCGTCCGAACCGGATCTACGGCGGTTCGGCCGAAATCATGCGCGAAGTCATCGCGCGCGCACTCTGAATTCACCATGACCAAGAACCTCTCTCGCTCGGTCGCCATCGTGGGTGCCGCGGAATCCGACCTGGGCAAGGTGCCCGGCAAGACGGCACTGGAGTTGCAGGCGCAGGCCGCGCGGCTGGCGCTGCAGGACGCGGGGCTGTCGCTGCGCGATGTGGATGCCGTCTTTGCGCATACCGATGACCGCTTTGCCACCGTGCAGCTGGCCGAATACCTCGGTATCCAGCCAAGGTACGTCGACTCCAGCAACGTCGGCGGCATGTCCAACCTGATGCACATCCGCCATGCGATGGCGGCCATTGCCGCCGGCATGTGTTCGGTGGCGCTGGTGACCTATGGCAGTACGCAACTGTCCGACGGCTCGCGCAAGAGTGGCGCCGTCGCCGCGGATACGCCGGAGTCGCCGCGTGGCCAGTTCATCGCGCCTTATGGCCAGCTCAGCCCGATCGGCTACTACGCAATGGTTGCCCAGTTGCACATGCATCGCTACGGCACCACGTCCAGGGATCTCGCCGAGGTGGCAGTGGCGGCGCGGCGCTGGGCGCAGCTGAACCCGAAGGCATACCGGCGCGAGCAAACCAGCATCGAGGAGGTCATGGCGTCGCCCGTGATCGCGTCGCCGCTGCGTACGCGTGACTGCTGCCTCGTCACGGATGGCGGTGGCGCACTGATCATCACCTCCGCCGATCGTGCCCGAGACCTGAAGTCGAAGCCGGTCTATGTGATGGGCGCAGCCGAGACCTTCTCGCACCACTACACCCCGTTCAGCACGACGGACTGGCTGGATACGCGCGTCGCCGAGACGGCGGACGAAGCGTTCGGCATGGCTGGCGTCACCCGCGAAGACATCGACGTGGTGCAGATCTATGACCACTTCACCATCGGCGTCATCCAGTCGCTGGAAGAACTGGGCTTTTGCAAGCGAGGCGAGGGCGGTGCCTTCGTCGCCGATGGCGCCCTGGGCCCGGGTGGCCGCTTCCCCATCAATACCTCCGGCGGCGGCCTTTCCTACGGCCACCCTGGCATGTTCGGCATGTTCGTGCTGATCGAGGCCGTGCGCCAGTTGCGCGGGGAGTGCGGCGAGCGGCAATTGCCCGATGCCGAACTGGCGCTGTGCCATGCGCCCGGACTGGTCTTCTCCTGCAACACCACCATGATCCTCGGAGTCTGAAGCATGAGCGAAGCACAACGTCCCCTGCCGCGTCCCACCGAGATCACCGAAGGCTACTGGCATGCGGCGGCGCAGGGCCGGCTGGTGGTGCAAGGCTGCAGCGCCTGTGGCCACCGCCAGTTCTATCCGCGCACGCTGTGCCTTGCGTGCGAATCGGACCAGGTCGACTGGACGGAGGTCTGCGGCTTTGGCTCGATCTATACCTTCACCATCAACCATCGCGCACCCAATGCCTTCATGAAGGCGCGGCTGCCGTACGCCGTTGCCATCGTCGAACTTGACGAAGGTGTGCGCATGATGGCGAACATCCTCAACGCATCGCCCGAGGCCATTGCTATCGGCAAGCGCGTGCGAGTGGTGTTCGAGAAGGCGAGTGACGACGTGAGCCTGCCGCAGTTCGAATTGATCGACTGACCCAATCCTGCCCCAAGGAGGGCCCATGCCCATCATCACTGTGCCGCGGCGGCGTGCTGCCCTGGCCGCGCTGGCGTGCATCGCCGCACTGCCGGCCTGGTCGCACGCCGCTGACGATTCTGCCTATCCGCAAAAGCCCATCCGGCTGGTCGTGCCATTCCCGGCCGGAGGCGGATCCGACACCGTGGCCCGCTTGCTCGGCCGCGAGCTGACGGCGATGTGGGGCCAGACGGTGGTGGTCGAGAACAGGCCCGGTGCCAGCGGCGCGATTGGCACAGGCGCGGTCGCGAAGGCTGCACCGGACGGCTATACGCTGCTGTTGGGCGCAACGCCGCTGGTGCAGTTGCAGGGCGTCTACAAGTCACTGCCCTATGACACCTTCCGCGACTTCGCGCCGCTGGCGCGCCTGGCGCTCTCGTCGGACGTATTTGCCGCTCCGGTATCCACCCGCGTTGCCAGCGTGAGCGAGCTGCTGTCCGCGGCCCGGGCCACGCCTGGCAAGATCAGCTACGGCTCCTACGGCAACGGCACCTCCTCCCACATGCACGGGGAATTGCTGCGGATGCAGGGGGACGTCGACCTGACCCACGTGGCCTACAAGGGCGGCTCGCCACTGATCCAGGACTTGCTGGGTGGGCAGGTGAGTTCCGGGTTTGTGGATGTGGCCAGCGGCAAGGCCGCGCTCAACTCCCCGAAGATCAAGGTACTGGCCGTCACGGGCGAGCGCCGGCTGGCGCTGCTGCCGGAGGTGCCGACCTTTACCGAACTGGGCTACCGCGATTTCGAGCCAAACGGCTGGTATGGCCTGTTCGTGCCGGCGGCGACGCCGAAGGCGGTGAAGGACAAGCTATCCGCGGCGGTGCTGGCAATCCTGGCCAAGCCGGCCATGCAAACGGCGATTCGTGAGCAAGGCCTGGAGCCGGGAACGCTGGAGCCCGAGGCATTCCTGAAGCTGATGCGGCGCGACGCCGAGATCTGGGGACGGATCGCGGCCAACGCGCGCATCACGCTTGACTGAGCGGTGTCGCAGGCCGGGCCGCCCTCCCTGTTCCGGGGAGGCCGCGCCTGGCCGGACGGCTGATAGCCTCCAAGACTCCAACGTACTGTACGGAAGACCTTCACTTTCATGCTGAATCAGGGGGATCGTTCATGCTTTCCGGTGTAAAAGTTGTCGAGATTTGCGGGATCGGTCCAGGCCCGTTCTGCGCGATGCACCTCGCCGATCTCGGCGCCGATGTGATTGCCGTGGAACGCGCGGCACCGGCCAACGATGCGGCGCTATCCACCGAAGGCTACGTGCTGAACCGGGGCAAGCGCTCGGTGGTTGCCGACCTGAAAACGGCCGAAGGGCGTGAGCTGGTGCTGGCACTGATCCAGGATGCCGACGCGCTGATCGAAGGCATGCGCCCCGGCGTCATGGAGCGCCTGGGGCTGGGCCCGGATGTCTGCCTGCAACGCAATCCCCGCCTGGTCTACGGGCGCATGACAGGATGGGGGCAGAGCGGCCCGATGGCGCAGGCCGCGGGGCATGACAACAACTACATCTCGCTTTCCGGCGCGCTGTACTACCACGGCACACCGGCAGAGCCGCCGTCGTCGGCCATTACCGTGGTGGGCGACGTCGGCGGTGGCGCGCTTTACCTGGCGGTGGGCCTGCTGTCAGGCATCCTCAACGCCCGCGCCACCGGAAAGGGAACCGTGGTGGATGCATCCATCGTGGATGGCTCGGCCCATATGCTGCAGCTGTTGCTGTCCACGCGCCGCAAGGGCTTCATCACCGGCGAGCGCGGCAACAATATCCACGATGCCTCTCATTTCTATTCGACCTACCGCTGCGCGGACGGGAAGTTCGTCACGCTCGGCTCGATCGAGCCGCAGTTCTACGCGCTGCTGCTGGAAAAGCTGGGCCTGACCGAGGATCCGCGCTTCGCCCGGCAATGGGACCGCGAGCGTTGGCCGGAGCTGCATCGGCACTTCGAAGAACTCTTTGCCACCAGGACTCGCGCGCAATGGTGCGCTCTGCTGGAAAACACCGACGTCTGTTTCGGCCCGGTGCTGAGCCCGGAAGAGGCCGCCGGGCATCCGCACCTTGCCGCGCGGGGCGTCTACTTCGAAGCGGAGGGCCATCTGCAGGCTGCCCCCGCGCCGCGCTTCGATGGCAAGGCCATGGCGGCGGGCGCGATTCCACGGCGCGGCCAGCACACTGGCGAGATTATGGCCGCAACAAACGCCAGCCACCCCAGCGGCATCTGGAAGACCGGCTGATTGTTGATGCGCTGGCCAGGCCAAGAGCCGGCCGGCGCGGTTGCGCGCTGGACGATGGCCATGACGTCTCGGCTTCCACCGCGGCATGACCGCGGGCTGCTGCTTCCCGAAATTTCCCACTCGATCCTGAACGGTGCCTTGACGGCTCCGCGCTATGCCGCGTCTGCTGCTGTCGACGCGATGCCATGGCATGGCAGGCGGCGAGTGCGGCTGCACGTTCCCGCGTGAGGCACTTTCGCGAGAAAACATAAGGTTTTCTTATCAAATCGGGATGAATTTCTAACTGGAAGCTCTCGTGCCAGGAGGCCATCATGCAGCAGTCAGACACGCTTCGAATCCACGTACGAGCCAGCATGCGATGGCCACAAGGGCAGAAGATGGCAGAGAACAATATCACTCAGGACGCAACGATTTCAGGCGCACGTCCTTTGACGTCAGGCGCCGAACGCAACCGTGAGCACATGCTGGCGATGCTGGGCCAGGTGCGGGAACTGGAGCAACGGACGGTCAGAAAATCTGCAAGGGCGGCAGATTCATTTCATGCCCGAGGCAAGCTGTTGCCACGGGAGCGGCTGGCGCACCTGCTGGACGCCGACCGCCCGTTCTTTGAACTCATGACCCTGGCCGGGTATTGCGGCCTCGAAGATCCGGACCCGGCCACCAGCGTACCCGGTGCGGCACTCATAGTCGGCATCGGCTATATCGAGGGGGTGCGCTGCATGATCGCGGTAAACGACTCGGGCATCAGCGCCGGTGCGATGCAGGCGCTGACCGGCCAGAAGCTGATTCGGGCGCAGGAGATTGCGCTTGCCCAGAAGCTGCCATTTGTCCAGTTGGTCGAAAGCGCGGGGGGGAACCTGCGCAAATACCGGGTCGAACGCTTCGTCGTGGGTGGCGGCATGTTCTACAACCTGGCGCGGCTGTCCGCGGCCGGCGTGCCGGTGGTGTCTCTCATCCATGGATCTTCGGCCGCTGGTGGTGCCTATCTGCCGGGACTTTCCGACCACGTCATCATGGTGCGGCGCCAGGCCCATGCGTACCTGGCCGGGCCCTCGTTGCTGCGTGCCGCGACAGGCGAGGAGGCGAGCGATGAGGAGCTCGGTGGGGCCGACATGCACGCCAGCGTCTCCGGCCTCGCCGACCACGTCGCCGACAACGATCTTGATGGCATTGCCTGCCTGCGAGAGGTGATGGATACGATCGGTTGGCGCGATGTGCCGGGCGGCGAGAGCTGGGACGAGCCCCTTGAGCCTGCCGGGGACCTGCTGGGGCTGATGCCGGTCGACACCCGCACGCCCGTCGACATGCGCGAAGTGATTGCGCGCATTGTCGATGGATCCCGCTTCAGGGAATTCAAGGCGATGTACGGGGCTCACACCGTCTGCGGTCATGCCCGTATCCAGGGGCACCACGTGGGGATCCTGACGAACAATGGGCCGCTCGACTGCGATGGCTCCACCAAGGCGGCGCAGTTCATCCAGTCGTGCGTGCAGTTGGGCCGGCCGCTTGTCTTCCTGCAGAACATCACCGGCTTCATGGTCGGGCGCGAGCATGAGCAGGCGGGGATGATCAAGCACGGCGCCAAGCTGATCCAGGCGCTGTCCAATGCGCCGGTGCCGCGCCTGACCATATTGTGCGGTTCGTCCTTTGGCGCCGGCAACTATGGCATGTGCGGCCGCGCCTTTCGCCCCGACTTCCTTTTCTCCTGGCCGAATGCGCGCACGGCGGTCATGGGCGGCGAGCAGGCCGCCATGACCATGCGGCTGGTCGCCGAGAACGCCGCCCGCCGCAGCGGAAACTCCGCCGACGAACGGGCGATCGAGGCCGAGAGCCGCGACATCGTCGCTACCTTCGATCGTCAATCCAGCGCGATCCACACCAGCAGCCTGCTGCTCGATGACGGGATCATCGACCCGAGAGACACGCGGTCCTGGCTGGGCATGGCCCTGGCCACGGTGGAACAGGCGAAGCACCGCACCGTGCAACCGATGCAGTTCGGCGTCGCCCGCCTCTAGCCACAAGGCGGCGCTGCGCGCCGGCACCTTCGCGTGCCGGGCGGCTTGCCGCGCCCCATCCCTTCGAACCACAAGGAGACACGAAAGATGATGACCCCCGACCACATCGCGCTGCAGGATAGCGTACGCAAGCTGATCGACCGGGAGATCGAGCCCCATGTCGAAAAATGGGAGGCTGACGAAATCTTTCCCGCGCACGAAGTGTTCAAGAAGCTCGGCTCGGCGGGTTATCTCGGCGTGAACAAGCCCGTGGAATTCGGCGGCATGGGGCTGGATTACTCATATGAGATTGCCTTTTGCGAGGCCATCGGCGGCATCAGCGCAGGCGGCGTCGGCATGGCCATCGCGGTGCAGACTGACATGGCAACTCCGGCGCTGGCGCGATTTGGCTCCGACGAGTTGCGGGAGACCTTTCTCAAGCCGACCGTCGCGGGCGACTTCGTGGTGTGCCTGGGCGTGTCGGAAGCGGGTGCCGGTTCGGACGTGGCATCGCTGAAGACCACGGCGCGCAAGGATGGCTCCGACTATGTGATCAACGGCTCCAAGATGTGGATCACGAACGGGCTGCAAGCCGACTGGATGTGCCTGTTGGCGAACACCAGCGATGGAGATATCCACCGCAACAAGTCGCTCATCTGCCTGCCGCTGAGGGAAGGCGGGAAGCTGCGTCCCGGCATCACGATGAACAAGATCAAGAAGGTCGGCATGTGGTCCTCCGACACCGCCCAGGTATTTTTCGACGACGTTCGCGTGCCCCAGCGCTACCGCATCGGAGATGAGGGCATGGGCTTCACCTACCAGATGCGTCAGTTCCAGGAGGAGCGCCTCAGTGGCGCTACCCGCCGGGTCACCGCGCTCACCAATGCGATCAACGAAACCATTGAATACACCCGTCAGCGCAAGGCATTCGGGCGCTCGATCCTGGACAACCAGGCGGTCCATTTCCGGCTGGCTGAGCTGAAGACGGAAGTCGAGCTGCTGCGATCCGTTATCTACCGCGCGGCACAGGTGCACATGTCGGGCGGCGACATGACCGAGCTGGCATCCATGGCCAAGCTCAAGGCCGGCCGCTTGTGCCGTGAGGTGACCGATTCCTGCCTGCAGTACTGGGGCGGCATGGGCTTCACCTGGGACAACCGTGTATCGCGCGCCTGGCGGGACCTGCGGCTGATCTCCATTGGCGGGGGAGCCGACGAGATCATGCTGACGATCATCTGCAAGCACATGGGGATCCTGCCGAAACGGGCGGCCTGATCAACGGAGAGTCACATGCGCTTTGACACACTGCTTGTCGCCAACCGCGGAGAAATCGCACTGCGGGTCCTGCGCAGCGCGCGCAAGCTCGGCTTGCGCACGGTCGCCGTCTATTCGGACGCCGATGCCCGCAGCCTCCACGTGCGCGAGGCCGATCTGGCCGTGCGCATTGGACCGGCCGAGGCTGCCCGCAGCTATCGGCATGCCCATGCGCTGATCGAGGCATGCCGGCGCACCGGAGCCCAGGCGATACATCCGGGCTATGGATTCCTGTCTGAGAACGCGGAGTTCGCGCAGGCGGTCGCCGATGCGGAAATTACCTTCGTAGGGCCCTCTGCAGACGTCATTGCGTTGATGGGAAACAAGGCCCAGGCAAAGCTCGCCATGCAGAAAGCCGGCGTGCCGACTGTGCCAGGAGAACAGGGCTGCGCGACCGACGAGGAGGCAATCGCTGCGGTCGAGCGCATCGGCTTCCCGGTCATCCTGAAGGCGGCGGCAGGCGGGGGCGGCCGCGGCATGCGGGTCGTGCGCGATGCCTCGACCTTGCTGGCGGCGCTGCGACAGGCGCGCTCCGAGGCGGCAGGCGCATTCGGCTCTGACGAGATCGTCATCGAGCGCGCCATCGAACGGGGACGACACATCGAGATCCAGGTGCTGTGCGATGAACATGGTCGCTGCTTGCACCTCGGTGAGCGCGACTGTTCGACACAGCGGCGCTTCCAGAAGCTCATCGAGGAAGCCCCTTCGCCCGCGGTGAACGCCGAGCTGCGCCGCGCGATGGGAGAGGTCGCTGTGCGCGCCTGCGAGGCCATCGGGTACACGGGCGCCGGCACGCTCGAATTCCTGCTTGACGGAAAAGGACGCTTCTATTTCATGGAGATGAACACGCGGCTCCAGGTTGAGCACGGCGTGACAGAACTGGTCACGGGGCTGGACCTGGTGGAGCAGCAACTGCGCATTGCCCAGGGTGAGCGGCTCGCGTTCGGGCAGGAGGATGTACGCATGCGCGGCCATGCCATCGAGGTGCGGCTGTGTGCGGAGGACCCTGCGGCGGGCTTTCTGCCTCAGGTGGGCCGCGTCGACGTCTGGCGGCCGTCGCCCGACATCCGCGTTGATAGCGCGCTGCAGGACGGCATGGAGATCGGTTCCGACTACGACTCCATGGTCGGGAAGATCATGTCCTGGGGCGAGACGCGCGAGGAAAGCATCAACCGCCTGGTTCGGGCCTGCGAGCGCACGGCGCTGCTGGGCGTCCGAACGAACCTTGGCCTGCTCGCCCGCTGTCTGCGTCATTCACGCTTCGTGACCGGTGAAGTCACTACCGACTTCCTGGCGGGCGAAGACATGGGCGGCCCGGCCTGGCGAGCACAGCCGTCGGTGCATGCACGCGCCGCGGCGGCCTTGCTGCTGTCAGGCGCAGTCGGCCGCGAGTCATCTGGCATTCGCCGGCTGCCGGCTGGCCCGGCGCAGACGCGGGCGTTGTGGCTCGTGGACGCGACCCATGCGCTCAACGCGGGCGCCGCCGCGCAAGGGACGGCCAGCGCAGTCGAACTGCGGCCGTCCGATGACGGGGGCGAAGTTCTCATCAGCTTCCGGGCTGGCGCAGCGGTGCCCGCGCGCGACGGGAAGCGTTCCGAAGCGTGTGACGACGAGCCTGTCTGCAGCGTCGGCAATGTGCACTGGGCGCCGATCGCCGGCTCAGCCCGGGGACATGGCGGCACGCTCGGGTTGGCCGTCGATGGCGTGTACCGCCAGCTGCTGTGCGACTCGCCTCGGCGCGACGAATGGTGGCTGCAGGATGGCGCGGATACCTTCGTGTTCAGGCGGCTGGCGCGCTTCGAGGCCAGCGACGGCGAGGCGCGGGGAGGCAGCGTGCGGGCGCCGATGAGCGGGCGCGTGATCGCCGTCATGGTGGGTGAGGGCGACGCCGTCGAGCGAGGCCAGACCCTGGCCGTCATGGAGTCCATGAAGATGGAAATGCCCCTGGCCGCGCCAAGCACGGGACGCATTGCGCGCCTGCTTGTCCAGGAGGGCATGCAGCTCAATGCCGGCCAGGTGCTGATCGAAGTCGGCGCGGGCGCCGAGGAGGGTGCCGTCCAAGCCCAGGAGGCGACCTGACTGCACGGAAGCCGAAACGCAGATCGGACCCGCGGGGCACGACCACAAACACGTCCGCACACACTACAGGAGAGCATGAATGGGCCAAAACGCAAAGTCCGGCCGCGCGGTTGTCATTGGCGGCGCATCGGGATTCTGGGGCGACTCGCAGATTGCCGTCCCGCAATTGCTGCAGGAGCCGGAACTGGGCTACCTCGTCTTCGACTACCTGGCCGAGACCACCATGGCGATCCTTCAGCGAGCGCGCCTTCGGGCGCCGGAGCTGGGTTATGCAACGGATTTTGTCAGCGCGGCGCTGAGGCCCAACCTGCGGGCTCTGAAGCAGCGTGGGGTGCGCCTGGTGTCCAACGCAGGCGGCCTTAACCCGGCAGGCTGCCGCGATGCCATCCTTGCCTTGGCGCGAGAGCAAGGGCTGGAGCTGAAGGTGGCGATCGTATCCGGCGACGACGTGCTGGCACTTCAGGGGAGATTCCTGCCTTGGCCCGGTGACGAGGCCGATGCCAGCCTCCCGCGGTTGATGTCGGCCAATGCCTACCTCGGTGCCCTGCCCATTGCCGAGGCACTGCACGGCGGCGCGGACATTGTCGTCACCGGCCGTTGCGTGGATAGTGCCGCGCTGCTTGGCATTGCCATCCACGAGTTCGGATGGTCGATGCAGGACTACGACCGGCTGGCGCAGGGCAGCCTTGCAGGCCACTTGGTGGAGTGCGGGGCGCAGGCCACGGGCGGGCTGTTCACGGACTGGGAGCGCGTACCGGACTGGACCAACATTGGCTACCCGCTGGTGCGCATGACAGCCGACGGCGTATTCGAGCTCTACCAGCCGTTTGACGCGGGCGGACTGGTGACGCGCCAGACCGTGGGCGAGCAGCTGCTCTACGAGATCGGTGATCCGCAGGCCTATGCGCTGCCTGATGTGGTCTGCGATTTCTCCGAGGTCCGCATCGAGGACCTGCCGGGCTTCGAAGCCAGTGGCGGCCGCGTGCGCGTCAGTGGGGCGCGGGGAAGGGCGCCCGGCGATTGCTACAAGGTGACAGCGACCTACCAGCAGGGCTACCAGATTGCACTGATGATGGCCATTCGCGGACAGCGGGCGTTGGAGAAGGCCGAGCGTACGGCGCAAGCGCTGCTGGCGCGTAGCCGCGGCCTGATGGCCAAGGCCGGCCATGCCGACTACAGCGACACCCTGGTGGAGTTGCTAGGCGCCGAATCCATGTACGGGCCGCATCGTCGCGTACGAGACAGCCGGGAGGTGGTGCTGCGCATTGCTGCCCAGCACGATGACAAGCAAGCGTTGACGTTCTTGCAGAAGGAGGCGGCGTCAGCCGGCACCTCCATGGGGCCGGGAACGCGCAGCCACTTTGGCGGGCGTTCGGATATCCAGAGTGTGATCCGCACGGCCTCGTTCCTGCTCCCCAAGCAGGAGGTGACGGTGCAATGGAGGCTGGCTGACGAGCCGGCGACAACGGTGGCGGTGCCGGCGTGTGGTGTGCCCTCGGAGCGGCCGGCAATGACTTCGCACACGCCCCGGAGACCGCCTGGGGACGAGCCGCGGCAGGACGCGCGCGGCCTCGTGCGTATTCCGCTCGGCACACTGGCGGTCGGGCGCAGCGGCGACAAAGGCAACGATGCCAACATCGGATTGATGGTGCGCGATCCTGCGTGGCTGCCTGTGGTCAGCGCGCAGGCGACGGCGCAGAGGGTACGCGACTACTTTGCGCATCTGATTGAAGGCCCGGTGAAACGCTACGAACTGCCGGAAATCGGCGCCTTCAACTTTGTACTGGAAAAGGCACTGGGTGGCGGTGGTTCCTGCAGCCTGCGTTCCGATCCGCTGGGCAAGTGCTATGCACAGATGCTGCTGGACATGGAAATCGAATGTCCCGCGGACCTTCTGCCAGAAACGGCGGCGGGGACAGCGGGGACCGCGCCCACACCTTGACCGGGCGGCAGGGCACTTTGCGACCGACAACGAACCAGGAGACATGAGCCATGCAAGCGACACAGCAACCAGACTATCAAGCTCAGAGCACCACGCGGCGGCTCGCCAAGCGACGATGCCGCGTCGCCGTGAGCGCGCTGGGTGCCATCCTGTGGGGCGCTGCAGCCAGCGCCCAGCCAACGTCCACTCCCGGCACTGATCGCATCGACAAGCCGGTGCGCATCATCGTTGCTTACGGCGCCGGCGGGGCTTCGGACAGCATCGCGCGTTTCGTGGGCGACGGACTCTCCAGGCGTGCCGGCAAGCCCGTGATCGTAGAAAACAAGTCCGGTGCTGACGGCAACATTGCAGCCGACGCTGCAGTCCGCGCGTCGACCGATGCTTACACGCTGCTGGTGTCCGGCTCATCGACGCACGCGGCAAACGCCACCATCTACCGCAAACTTCCCTATGACCCGGAAGCGGACTTCACGCCGCTGGCCACAATGGCCAGCACACCCTTCGTGTTGCTCGTGAATCCAAAGCGTGTTCACGCAGCAACGTTCAAGGAGTTCCTGGCATGGGCCAGGAAGGAGAGCAATCCGCTTTCCTTTGCGAGCGCCAACGTGGGAGGCCGTATCAGCGGGGAGTTGTTCAAGCAACGAGCAGGCGTCAAGGCAGTCAGCGTTCCGTACAAGAACAGCAGCCAGGCCATGACGGACCTGCTTGGCGGCCAGTTCGACTACTACCTGTGCGACATGGTCACCGCGCTGCCGCAGATCCAGGCCGGAACCGTGCGCGCCCTGGCAATCTCCAGCTCCGAACGAGTTCAGTCATTACCTGATGTGCCGACACTGGCGGAAAGCGGATTCCCGGACTTTGACGTCAGTTCGTGGATCGGCATCTGGAGCGCTAACGCGTCGACGCCCCAGCCTGTGGCCAGGCTGTTGTCGCGCTGGATCGCCGATACGCTGGACTCGCCCGATGGTCGTCATTTCCTCATCGGCAAGGGCCTGATTCCGGCCAAGGTTGCCCCGATGCATCTGCAGGAGTTGCAGCGGCGCGACACCAAGCTCTGGGGAAAAATCATCATTGACGCGGGAATGCAGCAGCCATGAAGGCCATAGCACGTTCAGCGCGGCGAGATCAGGCGGCTGATGCCCAGTGCGCTCTCGCTAAGCTTGTCGGTGCGCGCATAGAGCCGGTAGCTGATGGTCGGCAGCGCTGGCATGCCGGCGTGAGGGTCCAGGACCTTCAGGTCAGGGGCCAGCATCTCCACGGTGCGAGGCGTGACCCCCATGCCCGCTCGCAATGCCGCCCGGATACCCGCCAGCGTCGAGGTTTGGAAAGCGACACGCCAGGGGATGTTCGCGTCCGACAGGGACTTGATTGCCATGCTATGAAACGGACAGGCCCCCTCGATGAGCACGAGCGGTACCGGCGCGCCGGGCTGATGGTGGTATCGCGCGCCTGCGATCCAGGTTACGGGAGAGGTGCGCAGCACGACCTGATCGAACTCCGGGTTGGGCACAGGGTCAAGCATGACGACCAGGTCAATCTCGCCGCGGCGCAGGGACGAGGTCAGCCAACGGCGGCGGCCAACCTGGATGTCCACGCGCAGGCCGGGAAAAACCTCTGCACACATCTTCAGGTATTCGGGAATGAGCGAGTCGACGGCATCCGCGCAAGCTCCGACTTTCACCGGTTCGTCGAAGGCTCTCTGGGTCATGGCGCGATAAGCCTCATCGTTCAGGCCGACGATGCGACGCGCGTAGTCCAGGAGCCTGGTGCCCGCCGTGGTCAGGCGTTTGCTGCGTCCAACGCGCTCGAACAACACGCAGTCGAGCGCGGCCTCCAGCTTTTGCATCTGCTGCGACACGGCCGCCTGGGTGCGGAAGACCTGCTCTGCCGCCACAGCGAAGTTTTCTTTCTCTGCCACGGCAACGAACGTGCGAAGCAGGCCGATGTCAAGGTTGCGAAAGCTCATGTCGAATAGCGTTGCGGCGGCCGCTTGCAAGTTGTCGTGATTCCCAACATTAACATTCAGGATTGAACAGCGTGACTTCCAGCGTATCCTCCACACCCATCGAAGCTACGGGGCCGTCTGTCATCACGGACGCACCGTTCGTTCGCACCGTCGTTCACGGAGCCGTTTTTCGCATCGAGCTTAACCGATCCGATGCGAGGAATCCACTGGGCGCCGACATGGTTGCGGCCTTGTCAAAGGCGGTTGATCAGGCCGAGCAAATGGATGACGTGCGGATCATCCTCTTCACCGCAGCGGGAAAGGCCTTCAGTGCTGGTGGGGATCTCGGCAATATCTCGGACCGCCTGGCGGTCAAGCTCGGCGCGGATGGCCAGGATCCCATCGCGGTGGGTAACCGGCGCTATGGCGAGTTCCTTGCCCGGCTCATCCGGTCGTCGAAGGTCACGGTGGCCTGTGTGCACGGCGCAGCCATGGGCGGAGGCGCGGGCCTTGTATGCGCGGTGGATATCGCCATCGGTTCACCCGCGGCCCGGTTCGGCTTTCCAGAGGCCGGTATTGGCCTGGTGCCCGGGCAAATCCTGCCTTTCGTCAGCGCACGCATTGGCGTTCAAGTAGCGCGCCGCCTCATGCTCACCGGTGAACGGATCGATGGCGCGGAGGCCCACCGTCTCGGGTTGCTGGATTACCTTGCCGAATCCGAGGAGGCGTTGCCTGCGCGCGTGCGGGAAATTCTGGGGTCCGTCGTTGCCACGGCACCCGCAGCCAGCGCTGCAACCAAGTGCCTTCTGACGCAGATGCGCCCACTTTCGGCACAGTCGCACGAGGCATTGACGCACTACCTGGACACTGCCTCCGTCAAGTTTGCGCAGCAGATGCGCTCCGAAGCGGTGGAAGGCGTGACAGCCGCCCGGGAGCGCAGGCCGGCGCTCTGGAACGTGGGGGCCGAACTGCCGCCGCTTGCGGCGAACTGAACCACACGCGTCGAACGTCAACTTTTCGGAGGTTGGAAATCATGGCATCGCTGGAAGGCTTGAAGGTCGTGGATCTGTCCCGCGTACTTGGTGGTCCCCTGTGTGCGCAGATCCTCGGGGATCACGGTGCCAACGTGATCAAGGTGGAAGGTCCGATGGGCGATGAGACGCGCACCTGGGGGCCGCCCTTTAATGAGGCTGGCATGGCTTCGTACTTCGCGGGCATCAATCGCAACAAGCGCACTGTGTGCCTCGACCTCGCGTTGCCGCAAGGACGCGAAGTACTGATGCAGCTGCTCACCGAAGCGGACGTGCTTATCGAGAACTTCAAGGTCGGCACCCTGGAGCGTTGGGGGATGGGGTACGACGACGTGCTCTCCTTGCGCTTTCCAAGGCTGATCCATTGTCGTGTCACGGGCTTCGGTGCGACGGGGCCGCTCGGTGGGCTGCCCGGCTACGACGCCGCGGTACAGGCGCTCGGTGGCATCATGAGCATCAACGGTGACCCGGATGGAACGGCCACGCGCGTTGGGGTGCCGATCGTCGATGTGACGACTGGTCTGAGCGCCGTGATCGGGGTGTTGTTGGCCTTGCATGAGCGTGAGCGCAGCGGTAAAGGACAGTCCATTGAGTCGGCACTGTATGACAACGCTCTGTTCTCCCTATACCCACACTCCATCAACACGCTCTTCACCGCCAAGGCTCCGATGCGGTCTGGCAATGGCCATCCGAACATCGCGCCCTACGACACCTATGCCACTGCCACTGAGCCCATCTATCTCGCGGTCGGCAACAATGGCCAGTTTCAGCGGCTGTGCGAAGCGGTGGACCGAACGGAACTGGCGGTCGATGCGCGCTACGCAACCAATGCTCAGCGAGCCGTACATCGTTTCGAGCTCAAGCGCGATCTTGAGGCCGCCTTCAGCCGCTTCGAAGCGCAGTCGCTGTTCGAACACCTGGTGGCAGTTGGCGTGCCGTGCGGTGTCATCCACAACGTGGTCGAGGCGCTGAACCACCCGCACACGGCACACCGGGGCATGGTGGCTGAAATTGGAAAATTCAAGTCGGTCGCTTCGCCGGTCAAGCTTAGCCGCACGCCGGCAACGTACCGTGAAGCTCCGCAAGAGATCGGCGCGAACACGGTGGAGGTGCTGCGCGAGGCGGGCCTTACGGAATCACAGATCGAAAAGCTGCTCGAGCAGGGGGTGGCGCTTCAGCGCAAGCGCACTCCGTAAGGTGCAACCCCGACAGCGGAGCCGCACACTGGCGACATCATGGCCGCACTGAAATCCGGCCATCGGTCGGAGCGATTTTTTTGGCTGTTGACTGCTGCAGCGGCCTCGGCAATACCGCTCCGCTCACGGCAAAAAAAAATCCCCCGAGGCTGTTACTTGGGGGAGGTGCTGGTCTGTGGGCCGGAGACGCTGAGTCCCGGCCACGAATTTTTTGAGGAGACACTCTTTTCTGTAGTTCCTTACATGCTGTGGTCAACGAGTCCATCGCGGTTGGTGATTCTCGCGCCATCGGTGTACACGTCGCGCCTATCCGAGACTTTCGCCCCGTCTGAATAGACGTCAAACTTTGTGGTCTTGCCCCCATCGGAATATGGGTCTCGCGGCCCCATCACGCTGGCGCCGTCAGTGTAGACATCCCGCGTTCCGATGCCGGCATAGGCGATTCCGGCACTAAGCGCCGCACCCGCCGCAGCGAGCAGTATGACTGTCTTTACCATTTTTCTTACCTCCATTTCAGGTCGTTGCAAAAACACCGAAACGATTCTTCTTTCGCTTCAGTTTGAGGGTCGCAACTTCGCACAAGTGCAATGAAATGTAGGCCTTGGCGGCAAGCATATGAATCGGGCTTTTTTCCGAAAAGAGGCTAGGGGATTGCCCTAGCCGGTGGCAGGCAGATTCAGTCCTGCATTACTGCACGGTGGCGATCGAATCCATCCGGCAACTCTTACCGCGCAAGGGAGTTCTGGCGTAGATTCATAGTAGTGTTGTGGCACCATGGTTTTGCAGCGCTTCGCCTTGCATCGATTCGGTGCAGGCTCGTGATTTGCCGCAGGTGCATGGAACATTCACTTTCGCAAGAGTGTCGTCATTCCGTTTAACCACAGAAATGACTGGATGTGACAGTGTCGGTTCCCGGGGGTTTGAAGCGAACCATGTTTATTGTCCCGCGCAACTTAAGGCTCAGACTTTTCGTCCATACCGGACTTGTCGCTTTGGCGTATTTCGCAAGTGCAAAGCTGGGACTGGCTTATGCAGTAGTGGGCGGTGCGGTGTCTCTGGTGTGGCCTGCCAGCGGCGTGGCCCTGGTTGCGCTCCTTGTCATGGGTTTCGCAGCTGCCCCGGGAATTGCCATTGGCTCCTTTTTTGCCAATATGTCGGTCGGCGTGCCACTGCCAATGGCCGCGCTGATTGGCTTCGGCGCGACGGCTGCAGCCTTGACGGCCACGTTGCTGTTGACGCGCGTGGCCCGGTTCCGGATCACCCTCGACCGCGTCAGGGACGTATTGGCCTTCATCATCCTGGCCGCGACAGTCAGCACAGCAGTGAGTGCCCTGATTGGTGCGACTGCTCTCCTTGGCGGGGGCCGGGTGTCGGCTTCCGAGTACGGCAAAGCAGTCCTGGAATGGTGGCTCGGTGACATGATGGGGGTGCTGGTAGTGGCTCCGCCCCTGCTCAGCCTGCTTGCGAGTCCTGGCCCTGTGCACTCCACAAAGCAGGCCGTGGAAGCGTGCGGACTGACCGTTGCCATGCTCTGGGCAAGTTACCTCATCTTCGGCGCTCCCGAGCTTGCCGGGCACGGCTATTACCCTTCAGCCCTGGCGATTCTTCCGTTCATCATCTGGGCGGCTCTGCGTTTCGATCACCTTGGCACCACCTTCGCAACCTTGCTGGTCTCGATCGTTGCCATCTGGGGCACCACCAACGGCACCGGTCCCTTTGCCGCAGTGTCTCCAGTGGATAGCCTTGTGAGATGGTGCGCCTTCGCGAACGTCGTGGCAGTCACCGGGCTGCTGCTGGTGGCGGCACATGCCCAGGAGAAGCGCGTCCATAGCCTGCTGCAGGCATCCCAAATCGAACTGGAGGGGCGCGTGCGGGAGCGAACCCGGGACCTGCAGCGGGCAAACCATGAACTGAAGCAGGAGATGGCGCGGCGTCGCCTGCTGGAAGCGGAGCTGATCCGGATCGGCGACCAGCAGCAGAGACTCATCGGCCGGGAGCTGCATGACGGCCTCGGGCAGCACCTCACCAGCCTGGGCTTCTACTGCACGAGCCTGAATCAAACGCTGCAGAAGCATGGCCACCCGGCTGCGGCGGACGCGGCTACCATCGTCGGACTGGTGAAGCAGGCGTCCTTGATGACTCGCAAGATTGCCCACGGCCTGGACCCGGTCGCCATGGAGTCCGGAGGCCTTGCGCTCGCCCTGCAGAGGCTGGCGCAGACGACCTGCGCGCTGGATGGCATTGACTGTACGCTGCGCATCGGGTCGGACGTGGACTTGCTCGATCCGCCGATGCAGATCAACCTTTATCGTGCGGCGCAGGAAGCCGTGAACAACGCGCTGAAATACAGCCAGGGACACCACATCGGGATCGACCTTGAGCGCGAAGGCGGGATGCAGCGGCTTTCCATCAGTGACGACGGGGTGGGGGTGGACCCGGAGCAAATGGAGCGTGCCTCGGGACTGGGACTTCACAACCTGCGTCACCGGGCGAGCCTCCTGGGCGGCTCCTGCACGATCACCCGCAATGCTCTGGGCGGCACCACGGTTGCCATCAGCTATCCGATACCAGAGAGTCCGGGCCATGCAACAGAACCCATCTAGCCCGGGCCGCGCAACCCAGATCCTGATCGTGGATGACCACCCCATCATCCGCGAGGGGTTAAGCCAAATGCTGAATCTGCATGAGGACCTGCACGTCTGCTGTGCGGCCGGCAGTGCCGAAGAGGCTCTGGCGTTGATGGCCTGCCAGCCTGACGTGGCCGTTGTCGACCTCAGCCTGCACTCGAACTCGGGCCTGGATCTTGTCAGGATGCTGCGGCAACACTATCCAAGGCTGGCAATCCTTGTCCTCAGCATGCATGACGAAACGCTGTTTGCCGAACGCGCACTGCGCGCAGGCGCCAACGGGTATCTGATGAAACTCGAGGCCACGGAGCATATTGTGAATGCCATCCGCGAGGTGCTGGCAGGCAATGTCTACCTGAGCGCCGCCATGCATGACAAGCTGGCGCGGGCCCTGAAGGCTCCTCAAAGAAGCCGCGCGGGCTCGATCGCAAGCTTGTCGGAACGGGAGTTCGAAGTCCTGCACCTGATCGGGCTTGGCTTCAGCACCCGCCAGATCGCCGGGAAACTGAATCGCAGCGTCAAGACCATCGAGGCGCATCAGGCCAACATCAAGGAAAAGCTGGACATCCCCAACGGCAAGGAGTTGATGCGCTTCGCGATTCAGTGGATCGAGAGCCAATAGGGGTTGAGTTGCTTTCGCCTGCTTGAACGCTCGACTGCTCGCGGCCCTGGGCCGGACGGAAGCCTGGTAGCGCGTGTCAAGGGCGGGGAACGTCCCACATAAGCTGCGTTCAGATCTGAAGTGAAGATCGATTTAGCTGGCCCGGGCCCGCACCGCAGTCCGCTTCTGGTGCCGCAGCGAATCTCGTTAGTCTCTTTTTTCCCCCGAACGGGGCGTTCCGCCCATGGCGGAATTTGCATACACTCGCCCACTCCGTGGACCAACGGCCAGCACAGGCGGTCCATCGTGATCTGTGGGCCGTCGGTGGGGATTCCACAGGGGGCGGCGCGGGCCCGGGGTTTGGGCGCTTCTGTCCCTTTCCGGTCGTTCAACCGGTAGATTCGAATACACGCCTGGCGGCCCGGACGCCGGAAAACAACCTGCTGCGTTTACTTCCCAAACTCACTGAACCTGGCCGCCAGGAATTCCACGAACAGCCGGATCCGGGACGACAGCTGGTGCCGCTGCTGGTAGACGGCATAGATGTCCGCCTCGGGCGTCGCGTATTGCGGCAGTACCTGCACCAGGCGGCCACTGCGCAGGAACCGCTCGATGTCCCACTCGGCGCGCATCAGGATGCCGTGGCCTTGCAGCGCCCAGTTGACCGCGATCTCGCCGTCATTGGTGGTGAGGTTGCCGCGCACATGGACCGATTCGGTCCGCGCCTTGGTCCCTTTGCCTGAGGTCAGGCGCCACACGCCATAGGCGTCGCTGCCCTGGCGGATGCCGATGCAGTTGTGCTGGCGCAGGTCGGCGGGCGTGTGCGGGGTGCCGTGGCTGCGCAGGTACTTGGGCGAGGCGCACAGCAGGCGCCGGTTCGGCGCCAGCTTCCGGGCCACGATGCGGGCGTCGGGCGGCTGGCCGAAGCGGACGCAGACGTCGAAGGCATCTTCGGTCAGCGGCGGCGGGTCGGCGGACAGCTGGAGCTGGACATCGACCTCGGGGTAGGTGGCGACATACTCGGAAATCACCGGCGCCACATGCATGCGCCCGAACCCCAGCGTGGCATTGACCCGCAGCAGGCCGCTCGGCCGGCCCTTTGAGCGGGTCAGGATCTGGTCCAGGTCGTCGATCTCGCTGAGGATGCGCCGCGCGTGCTCCAGGTAGACCTCGCCCTCCGGCGTCAGGCTCATGCGCCGCGTGGTGCGCGTCACCAGCGGCATGCCGATGCGCGCTTCCATCTGCGCCAGCCGCTTGCTGACCGCGGCGGTAGTGATCCCAAGGTCGCGCGCGGCCGCGCTCAGGCTGCCTGCCGTGGCCACCGACGTGAAGAATCCCAGTTCTGACGGTTGGATGCCGGACGATAGCGCCATTCCATCTTTAATTTCAGGTTAACAATGGTTTAACTCTACAAGCGATCCAAAACCTTGTCCACGGCCCAGAATCCGCCCCATGCACTCAACTCGTATTTGAATCGATCTGGACCAGGAGACACGGATGAAGACGTACCGCATTGCAACGATCCCCGGCGATGGCATTGGCAAGGAGGTGGTGCCGGCCGGCCGTGAAGTGATGGAGGCGCTGGCGGCTGCCGGTGCTGACTTCCGCTTTGAGTTCGAAGACTTCGACTGGGGTGGCGACTACTATCGCCAGCACGGCGTGATGATGCCCGCCGACGGCCTGGATGCGCTGCGCGACAAGGATGCCATCCTGTTCGGCTCCGCCGGCGACCCGCATATTCCCGATCACATCACGCTCTGGGGCCTGCGCCTGAAGATCTGCCAGGGCTTCGACCAGTACGCCAACGTGCGCCCGACGCGCATCCTGCCCGGCATCGATGCGCCGCTCAAGCGCTGCGCCGCGGAAGACCTGAACTGGGTGATCGTGCGCGAGAACTCGGAAGGCGAGTATTCGGGCGTGGGCGGCCGCGTGCACCAGGGCCACCCGATCGAGGCGGCCACCGACGTCAGCATGATGACCCGCGTAGGGGTGGAGCGCATCCTGCGCTTTGCCTTCAAGCTGGCCCAGTCGCGTCCGCGCAAGCTGCTGACGGTGATCACCAAATCCAACGCGCAGCGTCACGCCATGGTGATGTGGGATGAGGTGGCCGTGCAGGTAGCCAGGGACTTCCCGGACGTTACCTGGGACAAGGAACTCGTCGATGCGGCCACGGCGCGCATGGTGAACCGTCCGGCCTCGCTGGACACCATCGTCGCCACCAACCTGCATGCCGACATCCTGAGCGACCTGGCGGCGGCGCTGGCTGGCAGCCTGGGCATCGCCCCGACCGGCAATATCGATCCGGAGCGCCGCTACCCGTCGATGTTCGAGCCCATCCACGGCTCGGCCTTCGACATCATGGGCAAGGGCCTGGCCAACCCGGTAGGCACCTTCTGGTCGGTGGTCATGCTGCTGGAACACCTGGGCGAAAACGAGGCGGCGCAGCGCGTGATGCAGGCCGTCGAAGCTGTCACCGCCAACCCCGCGCTGCACACCGGCGACCTGGGCGGCAAGGCGACTACCGCTGAAGTGACCAGGGCGGTGTGCGACCTGCTTGCCGCTGGCCAGCAAGCGAAGGCCGCCTGAGCGCAAGGGCCGTTTCGTGAGCCTGCAATTTTCCGAGCCCAACGTGTTGCTGCGGCGCATGTTCGATGCGGCGGTCGCAGCCGCCCAGCCGGCCAGGACCCTGGCGCGGCACCTGCCGCCGCCGCCGCGCGGACGCACCGTCGTCATTGGCGCGGGCAAGGCCTCGGCGGCGATGGCGAGCGCGCTGGAAGCGGCATGGCCCGGGCCGCTTGAAGGCCTGGTGGTTACCCGCTACGGCTATGCGGTGCCGTGCTCGCGCATCGAGATCGTGGAGGCCGCTCACCCCGTGCCGGACGATGCCGGGCTGGCCGCTTCGCAGCGCATGCTGGCGATGGTGGCGGGCCTGGCCGAGGACGACCTGGTGATCTGCCTGGTCTCCGGCGGCGGATCGTCGCTGCTGCCGCTGCCGCTTGCCGGCATTACGCTCGACGACAAGCAGCGCGTCAATCGCGCGCTGCTGAAGTCCGGCGCCACGATTTCGGAGATGAATTGCGTGCGCCGGCACCTGTCCGCCATCAAGGGCGGCCGGCTGGCAGCCGCATGCTATCCGGCGCGCGTGCTGAACCTGCTGGTTTCCGATGTGCCGGGCGATGACCCCATCGATATCGCCTCTGGCCCGACCGTGCCTGACCCGACCACGCGCGCCGATGCGCTGGCCATCGTCAAGCAGTATGCGATCGACCTTCCGCCCAATGTGATGGCAGTGCTGGCGTCCGACGCGGCCGAGACGCTCAAGTCCGGCGACCCGCGCCTGCCGCGCATCCGCACCGAGTTCATCGCCACGCCCCGGCTGGCGCTGGAAGCGGCGGCGCAGGTGGGCCGCGACGCAGGCTTCGCCGTGCACGTGCTGGGCGACGCCATCGAAGGTGAGGCCCGCGATGTCGGCAAGGTCATGGGCGGTATCGCGCCGGCAGCCGCCAGGCATGGCCAGCTGTTTGCGGCACCGTGCGTGCTGCTGTCCGGCGGCGAGACCACGGTCACAGTGCGGGGCGCGGGCAGGGGCGGCAGGAACGTGGAGTTACTGCTGTCGCTGTCGCTGACGCTGCGCGGCGAACCCGGCATTCATGCGATTGCGGGCGACACCGACGGCGTCGACGGCCAGGAAGAGATCGCGGGTGCCGTGATCGGCCCCGACACGCTGGAACGTGCCTGGCGCGCCGGACTGCGTCCGCAGGATGCGCTGGCCGCCAACGACGGCCATGGATTTTTCGAGGCGCTGGGGGATGCCGTCATCACCGGCCCCACGCTGACCAACGTCAACGACTTTCGCGCGATCTTGCTGACGCGCGCCTCTGGAGCTTGCGGTGCTCTGCCATGAAGTGGTGGATGTGCTGGAGATGACCAACCTGGCCAGCCACACCGTGCTGAAGGAGCAGTTCGGCGTGGCCGGCAGCAGATCGTCATCGCGGCCGGCCTGCCGTTCACCGTGGCCGGCACCGCCAACCTGCTGCGCATCGCGCAGGTCCAGCAGGCAGACATCAGACAGGGGGGCCAAGGCGCTATCAAGCACTAATCAGCCGAAAACCGGCTGCAAACATAGAACATTCAGGAGACAAAGCATGCGTGGTACTGAACTCGTGCGTCGTATTTCCGGCGTGGCCGTGCTGGCAGCCGGCTTTATCCTCAGCGGCACTTGCCTGGCACAGGAATGGCCGGCCAAGCCGATCACCGTGGTGGTGCCGTTCCCGTCGGGCGGGACTACCGACGTGCTGGCCCGCGCGCTGGGCGACCAGTTGTCGAAGAGCCTGGGCCAGCCCGTGATCGTCGAGAACCGGCCCGGCGCCGGCGCCACCGTGGGCGCGGACTACGTCGCCAAGGGCAAGCCGGACGGCTACACCCTGCTGATGGGCGCGGTCCACCATACGATTGCCAGCAGCGTCTACAAGAAGCTGCCCTACAGCTTCCAGAAGGACCTGGCACCCATTGCCACGGTCGCCATGGTGCCCAACGTGCTGGTCATCAATGCCGCCAAGACTCCGGCGAAGGACGTCAGCGAACTGGTGGCCCTGGCGAAGAAGGCAGCGCCGGAGTTTGCCTATGGCTCCAATGGCAACGGCACCGCGCAGCACCTGATCGGCACCCAGTTCCAGGCCGCCACGGGTGCGCCGCTGCTGCACGTGCCCTAGGGCAGTGGCCCGCTGACCACCGATCTGCTCGGCGGACAGGTGACGATGTCGTTCGATACCCTGACGCCGGTGCTGCAGCACATCAAGTCGGGCAAGCTGCGCGCCCTGGCCGTGACCACCGCGCGGCGCTCCAGCGTCCTGCCTGATGTGCCGACGCTGGAAGAGGCGGGGCTGAAGGGCTTCGATATCGGCACCTGGTTCGGCGTGCTGGCGCCGGCCGCCACGCCAGCGCCCATCGTCACCCGGCTGAACGCCGAGATCGTCAAGATCGTGAAATCGCCGGACTTCCAGCAGCGCATGGTGGCGGTCGGGGCCGAGCCGATGGCGAGCACGCCGCAGGAGTTTGCCAAGCGGATCCAGGACGAGACGGTCAAGTTCGCCAGGCTGGTGAAGGACGGGAAGGTGACGATCGAGTAGGCGACCCGCCGTCACTCGGTTGCTTGCCTTCTCGCCTATATTGAACTCTGCCCGGCATCGCCTTATGCGTTGCACGGGCGGACTGCGGGTAACGGAGGGAGGGCGCCATGAAGATCGCGAGCATCGAAGCCATCGTCCTGCGCATTCCGTTCACGGTGGGCGGCGTCTCCGCCGCGGGCGTCTGGGGCGGCGCCGGGATGCAGGCCGCCGACTCGCTGCTGCTCAAGGTGACGACCGACGATGGGCTGGTTGGCTGGGGCGAGACCTTCGGCTTCGTGGGGATTCCGGCGGTCAAGGCGGCCATCGAACAGATGCTGGCGCCGGCCTGCCTCGGCCGGGACGCAACCCGGATCGATGCCATTGGCCTGGACCTGCAACGCAGGTTCCATGTCTTCGGGCGCAGCGGGGCCATCTTCTACGGGCTGTCCGCGCTCGATATCGCCCTGTGGGACCTTTGCGGCAAAGCGGCCGGGCTGCCTGTTCACCAACTGCTCGGCGGCGCGCGCCGGGACCGCCTGCCTGCCTATGCCAGCCTGATCCGGTATGCCGATCCCGAAACGATGGCGGTCAATGTCAGCCGCGCCATCGCCGATGGCTACCGGAGCCTGAAGCTGCACGAGGTCGACCTCGCGGTCATTCGCGCCGCCCGCGAAGCAGCGGGCCCGGACATCGAGATCACGCTGGATACGAACTGCCCGTGGCCGCTCCATGAGGCCATCGACATGGCGCGCGCGCTGGAACCCTTGTCGCTACGGTGGCTGGAAGAGCCCCTGTGGCCGCCGGAGAACCATGCCGGACTGGCCGCCCTGCGCCAGCAGTGCGCCATCCCGGTCGCCGCCGGCGAGAATGCCACCACGCTGATGGAGTTCCAGCACCTGCTCAGCGTGGGCGCCGTCGATGTGGTGCAACCCAGCCCGGCCAAGATGGGTGGCATCAGCGCCTTGCGCAACGTCTTTGCGCTGGCCGAGGCGCACAACACGCAAGTGATGGTCCATACCTTCTACGACGGCCCGGGGCTGCTGGCCAGCATGCATGCCACGGCAGCGCTGGGGGATGCCGCGGCCATGATCGAATGGCGCTACTTCGACATGGAGGCGCAGGTGCTTGGCGATGCCGTGGTGCCGCGCGATGGCATGATCGCGGTACCCGCTGGCCCGGGCCTGGGCATCGACCCGGATCCGGAGGTCATTCGGCGATATCGCGTTGCGTGAGCATCATCCCGGGATCAGAAATCCACCTTCTCCCCCGGCTGCGGCACGATCACGCCTGCCGCGGCGCCAGCGCCCAGCGCCGCCTTGAACGCTTCCGGTGTCCCGCTCAACTGCGGCGAGGTCTGATAGTGGATCGGGATCGCAAAGCGCGGCCGGATCAGGTCGCGCACCGCGATGGCGGCTTCCTGCGGTCCCATGGTGAAATGGCCGCCAATGGGGATCAGCACGAGATCGGGTTTGTAGACCTCCCCGATCAGCCGCATGTCACCGAACAGTCCCGTATCGCCCATGTGCCAGATCTTGAAGCCGTTCTCCAGCTCGATGATGTAGCCGACGGGCTCACCGCCGTAGTGGGTTTCGTCCTTGCCGGTGGCGGGGTTCTTCAGCGCCAGTTCCGACGAGTGTTCGGCATGCACTGCGGTGATTCTGGGGCCGGTCGGGCCAAAGGGCATGACCGTGCCGCTCTTGCCGAAGCGCTGCGCCTGCGCGGCCGGGACCATGCCCAGGCTGACCAGGGCCTGGCCCAGGCCGCCGCCGTTGTAGATCGGCGCGTTGGTCAGCCTGGCCAGGGCGGGGGCATCGCCCAGGTGGTCGCTGTGGGCGTGCGTGACCAGAATCAGGTCGACCTTGCCCAGCGCCGAGAGCTGCTTGAAGCCTGGCGGCGTCTTGGGATTGGTGGTGAGCCATGGGTCGACCACGATGACCTTGCCGCCGGGCGTGGTGATGCGCGTGGCGGCCTGGCCCAGCCACAGCACTTCGGCCTTGCCGGCGGTGGGCTGGCCGGCCGGCATCGGGCGCCGGGCCTCCGCTGGCGGCGTGGGCGCCGCGCAGGCGCCGAGCAGGGCGATGACGGTGGCGAGGAGAACGGCGCGCAGTCTGGTCATGGTCTTTCTTCCCTGGATGAATTGGCCTGGCAACTTGCAGTACTAGCGGACAAACATGCCCAATCCTTCGTGGTCGTAATACTCCAGCCACACGCGGTCGCTGGAGAACGCCGCTTGCGAGATCGTGCCCGGCGTCGCGTTCTCGTTATTGAGCGTGAAGGTAAAGACGTCGCCGTCCCAGTGGCTCAGCGGCAAGGTGAGAGGGGTGGCGCCCAGCGTCATCACCAGCGTGCCGCCCTGGTCGGCCACCTGCAGCGGACCGTAGTAGTCGTTCTGGTAGATGCCGGTGTAAGCCGAGAGTGCGCGCGCCGGCAACGGGTTGGCCGGGGGTGCCTGGCCGACCAGCCGGCCTTCCGGTGCCAGCAGCGGCGCAAGCGCATCGCCGTAGATCTTGCCCCAGTCGCGCCGGATGGCGCCGTACTGCACGAGATCGAAGAATTGTGCGTTCAGGGTTTCCGGGACGCCAATGGGATAGCCGTTGGTCAACGTGACGATGGCCAGGTTCAGCGACGGCACCGCGGTAAGGTTGGTGGCCGCGCCCACCGCGAACGCGCCGGAGTGGTTATAGGAGGCCAGCCCGAGTTCGGTCGTGCCGACATTGAAGCCATAGCCGTAGTAGCCGGCCGGCCGTCCGCTGACGGGCGGGCTGCTTTGCATCTGCTGGCTCAGCGCGGGTGCCAGCGCGGCGGCGTCGACGATGCGCTGGCCTGCGAACTCGCCTTTGGCGAGCAGCATCGCCAGCCATTTCGCGATGTCGTTGACGGATGAACTGACGCCCCCGGCGGGCGACTGCGCATCCGGCATCGTGCCCATGCCTTGCACCCAGGCGCCGTTGATCCTGACATGGCCGAGGGCGCGGTTGTCGCGCGCGGCAAAGTCGGCGTAGCGCGAACTGGTGCGCGCCATGCCCAGCGGTTGGTAGATGGCCTGCTCGGACAGCGTGGCCCAGTCGATGCCGGCCGCGGTGGCCACGGCCTCGGCGGCGGCGGTCATGCCAAAGTTGGTGTACGCATAGACTGCCCGGAACGGATGCAGCGGCAGGTAGCGCAGGCGCGTCAGTACCTGCTGGCGGTCGAAGCCCATGTCTTCAAGCCGGTCGCCGGCGTGGTCGGGCAGGCCGGAGCGATGGGCGTAGAGATCGCCAATGGTGACGGCTTCCGTGACTTCCGCTTCCGCGAGCGCGAACCACGGCAGGTGCGCGCGCACCGGCGTATCCCAACTGATGCCGCCGCGGCCGACCTGCCGGGCCACCACGGTTGCCCCGATGGGCTTTGACACCGACGCAAGCTGGAACACAGTGTCGGCATCGACCGGCGCGGGGTCGGTTACCAGCCTGCGGCCAAAGCCTTTGGCGTAAACGGTTTGATTGCCGCGCACCACGGCGACGGCCATGCCCGGCACGCCGGAACTGGCCATCAGGTCAGCGGCCAGCTTGTCGATCTGGGCGATGGCCTGGGTGATCTGGGATTCGGGAACCGGACCGGGCGGCCTGGGCGGATCGTCGTCATCCCCACCGCAGGCGGGCAGGGCAGGGACCAGCAGGCCGCCCAGCGCGGCTCCCAGGAAACGGCGACGCTCTTGCAGTTTGCCCACGGTGGTTCTCCGCAGTTCTTAGGTCAGGCGGGTCGGCCGCGCCCTTGGATAGGAATACTGTAGGCGATGGGGGCGGGGAGTGGCGAATGCGAAACGTCTTATCGCCGCACGATGGCGGGGGCGAGAAACTGCAGGCCTCACCGAGTCCTTTGAGCAAATCAGCGCCGGGCTGAGTGCCATCCTGTTGCTGGTTGAAATCGAGAGCGAGCGTTCGGAGGGTTGCCACAACGTGTATTCGCTGCTGGCAATGGTGAAGGCGCAGCTGGACCAGACGGCGGCAAAGCTGTGCGCGGATGAATGACGAGTCCGTCGCGGCAAAACAAAAAGCCCGCACGTTCGTGCGGGCTTTTCGCTTTGAAACCTTGGTGCCCAGGAGAGGACTCGAACCTCCACAGTGTTGCCACCGCTAGGACCTGAACCTAGTGCGTCTACCAATTCCGCCACCTGGGCAAGGTGAGCGCCGGATTTTACAGCGCGCTGCGGATTTTGCAAGTCCCTCGGCCGGCTTTGGCGCAAGAAATCCGGTTGAGCTGCGGTGGGCCGCTGTTGCTGGTCAATCGGTGGACACGTCAGAGTCGGAAGTGAGGATGTCAAACAGCGCCTTGGCCGCAGGCTGCAACGCCCGGTCGCGACGGCGTATCAGCGCCAGGATACGGTCCACGGCAGGCTCGGTCAGCGCGATGGCGCACAGGCGGGGATGATCGCGTGGCAGTGCCAGGCCCGGCAGCACGGCCATGCCGAGGCGGGCTTCCACCAGCGCCAGCACGCCAACCACGTGGTTGGCTTCCCCAGCCGGCTGGCACGCGGCGAGACCTTCGATGTGGTGATCCTGGCGGACTCGGGTCTCGACAAGCTGATATCGGAGGGCAAGGTGGCAGCGGGCAGCCGGGTGCCAGCCGAACTGCAGCAGCACGTCTTCTTCTCCGCCGGGATGGTGGCGGGCCACCAGAGCGCGGCGGCTTCGCGGTTTGTTCGGTTCCTGGCGTCCCCGGCGGCAGCCACGATCGTGCGAACGACCGGACTGGAGCCGGTTGCCACGCCGCTGCCGCCGCCGGCTCCGCCGGTTCTGGGGCAGCCGGAACAACGCTGAACCGCTTCAATATCCGTTGGCGGCCGCAAAAAACAAAAAGCCCGCACTTTTGTGCGGGCTCTCTGCTTGAATCTCTGGTGCCCAGGAGAGGACTCGAACCTCCACAGTGTTGCCACCGCTAGGACCTGAACCTAGTGCGTCTACCAATTCCGCCACCTGGGCAAGGTGAGCGGCGCATTTTACCGAAGGTTCACAAATTTGCAAGCACCTCCGGCGGGCACACGCAGCATCGCTGGCCGGACTGCGTTACGGCGATCCGGATGTGCCACGGGCAATCAGAACGACGGCACCATCGCGCCCTTGTACTGGGCCTTCATGAACTGGCGCACGTCTTCAGACTGGTACGCTGCCACCAGCTTCTTGACCCACGGCTTGTCCTTGTCCTGCGTGCGCACGACGATGATGTTGGCGTACGGGCTGTGGATGTCTTCCAGTGCGATCGCGTCCTTGGTCGGCTGCAGGCCGGCCGCGAGCGCGTAGTTGGTGTTGATCACGGCGGCGCTGACATCGGGCAGGGCGCGGGCCAGCTGCGCTGCATCCAGTTCCACGAGCTTCAGCTTCTTCGGGTTCTCGGCCACGTCCAGCGGCGTGGCGTTGACACCGTTGGTGCCGGCGCCTGCCTTCAGCTTGATCACGCCTTGCGACTGGAGCAGCAGCAGGGCGCGGTTTTCATTGGACGGGTCGTTGGGCACGGCCACCGTGGCGCCTTGCGGCAGGTCCTTCGGCGACTTCAGGCTCTTCGCGTAGATGCCGAGCGGCGAGATATAGGTGTAGCCCACGCTCTGCATCTTGTAGCCGCGCTGCTTCACCTGGCTGTCCAGGTAGGGCTGGTGCTGGAAGCTGTTGGCGTCCAGGTCGCCGGCATCCAGTGCGGCGTTGGGCTGCACGTAGTCGTTGAACTCGACGACCTTGACGTTCAGGCCATTGCGCTTGGCCACTTTCTGGACGACTTGCCAGACTTCGGCATCCGGGCCGCTGACCGTGCCGACGCGGATGGTCTGTTCCTGGGCCGACGCGCTGCCGGCGGCGAAAAAACCAAGGGCGGACACTGCGACCGCCAGGCGCTTGATGAGAGACGTGCTGCGCATAGGAGTTCTGGAGATATTCTGGTTATGTGGCGAGTGAGACCGTCGCCTGGGCAGGGATCGCCTGACCGGGGCGAGGGCCACAGATTAACGCAATTGCGTCCAGATGGCGCGGCGGGAATGAATCTGGCGTCTATTTCTTTTTCATAAGCTTATGAATCCAAACAACGCCAGATGGCCGGCATTAAATGCTTCTGTGCCAAGGCTCAGCCTGCAAAGACTTCGCGCAATGTCCGCAAGGTGTCTTCCACGATCCTGTCACTCAGGCCGCCGGCCCGCCTGACCAGCCGGGACTTGTCCACGATCCGGAGCTGGTCCAGCAGGATCAGGCCAGTCTTGCGCTGAAAAGTCACCGGGACGCGAAACGGTGCCGGCCTGCTGCCGGTAGTCATTGGCGCCACGGTGACGGTGCGCCACTGGCTCAGCCAGCCACCGCCCCATATCCCTGGCCCTTCCACTCGATAAAGCACAAGCCATGGCCGAACGGGTCCGACAGCCTTGCCTGCCGTCCCCAGTCAAAGTCCTGCGGCCAGTCCTCGATCTCGGCGCCGGCTTCCAGCGCGCGTTCGATGGCCTGTTCAAGGTTGGCCACGACGAAGTCGAGGTGGACCGGCGTCCAGTGGCGGCGGTAGTCGCGCCGGGTATCGGCGCGGGTGGTGGGGCGGGTGCCGGCGGGCTTGGCGAGCAGGTAGATGGGGGTGTTGCCGCCCAGCATTTCGGCAACGGTGCCGTCGAACAGCTTGCGGTTCAGCCTCAGGCCAAGCCCCTGCGCGTAGAAGTCGATGCCGCGCGGCAAATCGTCGACATCGATATTGATCAGCAACTCCATGACAGCCTCCTGGCGGCGTTCCGTGTGAAAGCGGCCGCATTGTGCGCCGGGTCTCCTGACAACTGCTGTCAGGAGTGATGTTTCAGCCGGCCAGGCAGGTGCCAGGAACGGCGCGCTAGCCGCGCAACAGCTCCCGCACCACCGGGCGCAGCGCGTCGCCGAGTGCCAGGTGCGCGTCGGCATCCAGGTGGACGCCGTCGACCTCGCTGCTCTGGATCACGGTGCCGGCGTCGAACAGCGGACAGCCCAGTTGCGTGCAGACCTCGGCCACGGCTTGCGGCAGGCCCGTCCACTTATGTTCGCCGCCAGCAAACTTGGGCGCCAGCGGCCCGCGCGGGGTGCGGATCGGGGGTGGGGTGACGACCAGCACCGGAGGCACCGGCATGCCCGGCTCGATCTGCGCGCTGCGGATCGCCTGCACCAGCGTGGCGATGCCCTGGGCGGCGTGCCAGGCGTTGTGCGGGTGCATCGACTGGAAATCGTTGTTGCCCAGCATCAGGACCACCAGCGCCAGCGGCGAGTGGATTTCAACGCGCTGCGCCAGCCCGTGCAGGCCGTTGCGGCCGGGTTTGAATGGGTCGTCCCAGACCGTGCGGCGGCCGTTCAGGCAGTCTTCGATGACGCGCACCGGGGCGCCGCCGCCGGCGTTCAGGCTCAGCTCCAGCCGGCCGGGCCAGCGCACCGGGAAGGGCAGGCGCCGGCGCGTGCCGGGCACGATGCCCCATGACAGCGAGTCGGCGTAGACAAGGATCAGCAGAGGATCGGTTTCGGCCAGCAGCGCGGCGGTCATGCGGGACTCCAGTTGGCGTGGATATTGGTCGATAAAGGGCAATGGTCCGTGTCAAGCCATGTTGCACCGCGCAGACAAAAAGGTCTCCCGAATACGCGGAGACTTCATAATATCGACTTACTGACGATCGGGAGAATGAAGTTGCGTTTCGAGCACTTGGTTGAGATCAACGATCCAGGCAATCCTCAACTGGATCCGCTGACGCCTGACCAGCTGTGGCAAGGGCTGGTGCTGCGCGCCGAGTCGCCCGAACTCTTCGTGCTGGGGCTGGACCGCGCCGAAGTAGTCGGCCGCGGCGACAACTGGATCGATCGCGTGCTGCATTTTGGCGAGGCGTCGATCCATGACCATGTGGTGTTCGAGCCGCGCCGGCAGGTGCGCTATGAAACCGCGGCCACGGCCGAGCATGCCGGCGGCACGCTGACCATGGCGATCGAGACCCCGGGTCCGGGCGCGCTGCTGCTGCGCTTTGTCTACAACACCACCATGCCGGCGGTCGACGCCAGCGGCGATGACCGCTATGCCGAGATCGTCAAGTCCGCCTACCACGAGGCCGATATCGACACCGTGCGCAAGATCCGCGAGATCGCTGACACCGGACGGCTGGGGTGAGCGAGGGTCCCGCCACGCCGGAGGGTTCCGGCCAGCGGCCGGGTCTGCCGACCCGGCTGGCGCTGCGTGTGCGCTACGGCGAGCGGCTGCGCTGGCTGGTGCTGGCGACGCTGATGCTGGGCACGATCTCGTCGATCGTCTCGTCCACCATCATCAACGTAGCGATTCCGGACCTGAGCCGGCATTTCGTGCTGGGGCAGGAGCGGGCGCAATGGGTGGCGGCCAGCTTCATGATCGCGATGACGCTGTCGATGCTGCTGACGCCCTGGCTGCTGAACCGCTACGGGCTGCGCCGCACCTTCCTGGGGGCCTCGCTGCTGCTGGGCGCGGGCGGGCTCTTTGGCGGCTTTTCACCGACCTACGGCGTGATGATCGCGATGCGCGTGGCCGAAGGCGTCGCCGCAGGCATCATGCAGCCGCTGCCCAATATCCTGATCCTGCGCGTGTTCGAAGAGCGCGAGCAGGGCAAGGCGATCAGCATGTTCGGCTTTGGCGTGGTGCTGGCGCCGGCGCTGGGGCCCAGCCTGGGTGGCTTCCTGGTCGAGGCCTTCGGCTGGCGCTCGATCTTCTTCGTGGTGGTGCCGCTGACGCTGATCGGCGTGCTGATGGCGCGGCGCTTCATGGCGGTGGACTCGATCATGATGGGCGAGCGCCAGCCGCTGGACTGGCGCGGGCTGGGCCTGGCCGGTATTGCCACGGTAAGCCTGCTCAACGGCGTGGTCGAGATGCGCGACAGCGTGCCCGCGGGCCTGGCGCTGTCGGGCTTCGGCGTGCTGATGCTGGCGGCGTTCGTGCTGTGGCAGCTGCGCGCGGCGCATCCGCTGATGAACCTGCGGCTCTACAGCTACCGGCAGTTCGCGGCCGGGGCGGTGGTGGCCTTTATCTACGGCGCGGGGCTGTTCGGCTCGACCTACCTGCTGCCGGTCTATATGCAGATGGCGCTGGAATACACGCCGTCGCGCGCGGGCCTGGTGCTGTTCCCGGCGGGCGTGATGCTGGCGCTGACGATCGCCATATCGGGGCGCTTCACCCACAAGATCGCGCCGCATATCCAGGTGTCGTTCGGGCTGGCGCTGCTGTCGCTGTCGTTCCTGCTGATGGCGCTGGGCTCGCGCTCCACGCCATATCTGGTGCTGGTGGCGCTGGCGGTGCTGGGGCGGATCGGGCTGGGCTGCATCCTGCCGTCGCTGACGCTGGGGGCAATGCGGGGGGTGGACTTCACGCTGATCGCGCAGGGCTCGAGCTGCATCAACTTCCTGCGCCAGCTGGGCGGCGCCATCGGCGTGAGCCTGGCGGGCGTGGGCCTGCAATGGCGGCTGGCGGAGCACGGCGCGGTGCTGGGCCAGGCCGGCGACGCCGCCGTGCAGGCGGCGCGCATCCGTGCCTTCGATGAAACCTTCCTGGCCGTGGGCGTGGTGATTGCCAGTGCGATGATCGCGGCGTGGCGGATCCGGCCGCGGCCGGTGCCGGCGGCCTGAGGCCGCCGGGCCTGGCTGCGCCGGCTTAGCTGGCTGCGCCGCTGCGAAGTTCTTCCACCAGCGCGATGTACTGCTCCATCGCCTGTTCGCGTGCGGTGCCGCGCAGGGCTTCCCAGGCTTCAAACTTGTAGCGGCCGACAAAGTCGGTCATGCCGGGCTTGTCGCCGTGGGCATCGCCTTCGCTGCCTTGCTTGAACAGGGCGTACAGGCGCAGCAGGGACATGTTGCTGGGGCGCTCGCTCAGTTGCTTGACGTCGATCTGGGCCTGGTCGAAGCGTGCCTGCAGGTCGCTCATGGGGGTTCCTCCGTGTGTGCTGTCTGGATTGCGAAAGTGCAGGCCGATGATAGCCGCCCGGCGGCGCCGCGCCGTCCGTATAAAACCGAAGAAGCCCTCGATTCCGGGCGTCACCGGATACAATCGCGCCATGTCCTGGATTCTTGCTGTTGAAACTTCTACAGAGTGGTGCTCGGTCGCGCTCGGACGTGCGGTGCCGGGTGCCGGAGTCGAGTGCCTGGTGCGCCATGAGCACACTGGTGCACGCTCGTCGGCACGCGTGCTGCCGGCTGCCGGCGAGCTGCTGGCCGAAGCCGGCATTGCGCTGGCGGACTGCGCTGCGATTGCCTTTGGCGCCGGCCCGGGCTCGTTCACGGGCCTGCGCACCGCCTGCGGCGTGGCGCAGGGGCTGGCCTTCGGCGCCGGGCTGCCGGTGGTTCCGGTCAATACCCTGATGACGTGCGCCGAGCGCGCGCGCGCCGCTACTCCGGCGCTGCCGGACGACACCGCGGTGCTGGTGGCCCTGGACGCGCGCATGGATGAAGCCTATTCCGCTGCTTTCCGCTGGCATGCCAGCGCGCGGGAATGGGCGGAAGTCACGCCGATGCAGGTCAGCGCGCCGGAAACCGTGCCGCTGCCCGACGGCGATTTCTGGCTGGCCGGCAATGCCTCGACGGTTTTCGGCGAGCGGCTGGCGGGCCTGGCGCGTGCCGCGCGCGTGCTGCCGGAGGCGATGCCCCATGCGCAGCCGATGATCGCGATTGCACTGCGCGCACTGGCGCGCGGCGAGGCCATCGACGCCGACCAGGCCATGCCGATCTACCTGCGCGACAAGGTCGCGCAGACCATCGCCGAACGCGAAGCCGCCGCTGCCGCCCGTGCCGCGGCCCAGACCGGGAGCGCATCGTGAGTGCAGCCTATCCGCTCGATCCCCGCAACCACTGGCCGGCCGTGCCCGCCATGCCGGTGCTGCCGCACGGCTGGGCGCTGGGCCGCATGAGCGCGCTCGACCTGGCGGCCGTGGCGGGCATCGAGGCGCGTGCCTACAGCCATCCGTGGACCCGCGGCAATTTCGAGAACTCGGTCAAGTCCGGGCATCTCGGCCTGACGCTGCGCGACCCGGCTGGCACGCTGGTGGCCTACGCCGTGCTGATGCCGGTGGTCGATGAAATGCACCTGCTCAATATCACCGTCGAGCCGCGGCGCCAGCGCCAGGGGCTGGGGCGGCTGATGCTGGCGGTGGTGCTGGCCACCTCGCACGCGCACCGCATCCATACCATGCTGCTGGAAGTGCGGCCGTCCAATACCGGGGCGATCGCGCTGTACCAGGCGGCGGGGTTTGCCGAGATCGGGCGCCGCAAGGGCTATTACCCGGCCCTGGGCAGCAAGCGCGAGGATGCGCTGGTGCTGCGCCGCAGCTGGCCGGCCGAGTCCGCCGCCAATGAAGGCACGGAGGGCAGGGCATGAGCCGCCGCGCACAGTTCCTGGAAGTCCTGGGCATCCCGACCGAATGGGTGCCGCGCGAGCGCGCGGATGCGCAGGCAGAGGCTGCGCCGGAGGTGGCCGTGGCGCAGGCAGCGATGCCTGTTGCCGAGGCGCCTGTGGCCGAGGTTGCCGCAGTGGTTGCCGCTCCGGCTGCGGAACCCGCCATGCCGGTGCCGGTGCCGGCGCCAGTGGCGCCGCCGGTCTCCCGGGCACCGGCGGCGCCTGCTCTGGTTCCGGCCGGCCCGGAACCCGGCTCGGCGCAAGCAGATCGCGAAGCCGCCATTGCCAGCATGGAATGGCCGGCGCTGGACGCCGCCGTGGCCGGCTGCACCGCGTGCGGCCTGTGCCAGCACCGCACCAATACCGTATTCGGCGTGGGCGACCGCCAGGCCGAATGGATGCTGGTGGGCGAAGCCCCCGGCGAGAACGAAGACCTGCAGGGCGAGCCCTTCGTGGGCCAGGCCGGCAAGCTGCTCGACAATATGCTCGGCGCGCTCGGGCTGGCGCGCGGGCGCAATGTGTTTATCGCCAACGTGCTCAAGTGCCGCCCGCCCGGTAACCGCAACCCGGAGCCCGAGGAGGTGGCGCAGTGCGAGCCGTTCCTGCGCCGCCAGATCGCGCTGGTGAAGCCCAGGGTGATCCTGGTGCTGGGCCGCTTTGCGGCGCAGTCGCTGCTGCGCAGCACCACGCCCATCGGCAAGCTGCGCGGCACCGTACATAGCTATGAAGGTATCCCCGTGGTGGTGACCTACCATCCGGCTTACCTGCTGCGCACCCTGACCGACAAGGCGCGCGCGTGGGAAGACCTGTGCCTGGCCAGGGAGGTCCATGACCGTGCGGGAGCTGGGGCCTGACCTCTCCTTGACCCGCGGCGGCGACGGCAACAGGCCGTCGGGCCCGCCGCTGTGGCGCCGCGCCGCGTCGGCGCGCACGCGCGACCTGGCCTGGACCACGCTCTCGCCGCCGCTGCTGGCGGCGGTGCCGGGCGCGGCCCCGGCGCGCTGGCCCGCCGGCACGCTGGCCGCCTGGCAACACTGGCTGGAAGCCGCTGACCCCGCCACGCTGCCCGCCACCATCGACGAACTGGCCGACGGCCACGTCGCCCCTTCCGCCGACGATCCCGACCAGGATCCCGCCAGCCGCAGCCTGCGCCTGGGCCGCCATGCCGAGCGGCTGCTGCATTTTGCGCTGCGCCATATGCAGGGGCTGTCGCTGCTGGCCGCCAACGTGCCGGTGCGGTGCGCAGGACGGCAGGGTATCCGCACGCTGGGTGAGCTGGACTTTATCTGGCGCGAGCAGGCGTCGGGCGCGGTGGTCCACTGGGAGATGGCGGCCAAGTTCTACCTGATGGCGCCTGGCGACAGCCAGGTAGCGCGGGCGCAGGATTTCGTCGGCCCGAACCTGGTCGACCGCCTTGGCGACAAGCTGGGCCACATCGTGCACCGCCAGCTGCCGCTGGGCTGCACCGCGGAGGCACAGGCCCTGCTGGGACATACGGTGGACCGCAGCGAGGTCTACCTGCTGGGCTGGCTGTTCTATCACGATGGCCGGGTGCCGCCGGGGCTGGATGCGCTGGGCATCGCGCCAGACCATTTGCACGGCTGGTGGTCCACGCTCGATGACTGGGCCGCCCGCGCAGCCGCTCGGCCCGGCTTGCGCTGGTGCCGCCTGCCACGTACCGGCTGGCTGTCGGGCGCGCTGGTGCCCGAATCCGGCACGGAAGAAGCCGGCGCGCTGCGCGCGATGCTGGCGCAGCGCTTTGCCGACCCGCGCCATGACCACGGCTGGCGGCGCGAATCTCCGGTGATGCTGTGCGAACTGGAGCCGGCCGGGCCAGAGGCGCCAGGCTGGTGGCGCGAATGCTCGCGCGGGTTCGTGGTGCCGCCGGGGTGGGAAGAGCGGGCGCTGGCGCGGGCGGCGGAGCCGCCAAGACCGGGGCCGCAGGCCGCGCAGGACGCGGCCTGACCCTCGCTGCGCCGGCTAGTGGTGCTTGTCCTCGCCGATCATCGCCAGCGAGTTGAAGGTGCGCGCGTTGTACTTGTGCAGCTTGAGCACCAGCGCCATGGTCACGCAGATAAACAGGCCCAGTGCGACGATGACCACGCCGATCGGCACGTTCAGCTTGATCAGCAGCGCATACAGGCACAGCATCAGCAGCACCGAGACGTTCTCATTGAAGTTCTGCACCGCGATGGAGTGGCCGGCCGACAGCAGCACGTGCCCGCGGTGCTGCAGCAGCGCGTTCATCGGCACCACGAAGTAGCCAGACATGGCGCCCACCACCATCAGGAACACATAGGCAATGGCCATGTACAGCGGCATCTGCAGGCCCATCACGTCCAGCGTGACATTGGGCATTGCATCCTTGGTGTAGAACGCCATGATCATCACGGTGGCGCCCATTGCCACGCCAAAGGGCAGCACCGACAGTGACTTGCGCAGCGGGATGCGCGCCGCGGCCAGGATCGCGCCCACGGCCACGCCCACGGCCACCACGGCCTGCAGCAGCGCGCCCTGGGACAGGTTCAGGCCCAGCGATTTCTCGGCCCACTTCAGCACGATGAACTGCAGCGTGGCGCCCACGCCCCAGAACAGCGTGGTCACCGCCAGCGAGATCTGTCCCAGCTTGTCGCGCCACAGCGCCACGAAGCAGTCGCCGAACTCGGCGATCAGCCTGATCGGGTTCTTTTCCTGCGCCGGATAGCGGGCGCCGGTATCGGGGATGAACAGGTTGAAGATCGAGGCGACCACGTAGAACAGCATGATCACCACCATCGCGGCCTCGGCCGGGGTGTCGATGCCGGTGTTCAGGAACGGGACATCCAGCTGCAGCAGCATGCCTGACACGTGCACGGAAATCAGCGCGCCGCCGACCACGGTGCCCAGGATGATCGAGCCCACCGTCAGGCCTTCGATCCAGCCATTGGCCAGCACCAGTTTCTCCGGCGGCAGCAGCTCGGTCAGGATGCCGTACTTGGCCGGCGAGTACGCCGCCGCGCCGAATCCCACCACGCCATACGCCAGCAGCGGGTGCAGCCCGAACATCATGATGGCGCAGCCGACCACCTTGATGGCGTTGGTGATGAGCATCACCCGCCCCTTGGGCATGGAGTCGGCAAAGGCGCCGACGAAGGCGGCGAGAACGACGTAGGAAAGAACGAAGAACAGCTTGAGCAGCGGGGTCATCCACTGCGGGGAATGCAATTCGGTGAGAAGGGCGATGGCGGCGATCAGTAAGGCATTGTCGGCCAGCGAAGAAAAAAACTGCGCGGCCATGATGGTGTAAAAACCCTTCTTCATGCTGTCGACTTTTTCTCCATCGCGAGCTCCGCTCAGGTTGGCCAGGCTGGCGCCCACCGGGGAGGCCATGGTTTGCAGGGAACCTTGTGCCGCGGCCGTGTCGAATTGTGTCTGTGGTGCTGCGCTGCGGCGCCTTGAGGCTTGCCTGACAGTCATTGACATAATGCTTCGCTTTTAGAACATGGCCGGAGCGTCCGGCTTTATATCACGAAAACATGACATTCCCGAACCCCGGCAAGGGCTCTTTTTGACAGCGGATTGCCGTGCCGATTCCCCAATGACCCCCGGCAACGGCATCTGAATGTGTTCAAATAACGACTGCGACCGCGACCAGCCGACCGGGTCTTCCCCGATCTGGTGCGTGGTCGAACCGATATGGTGACTGGGATACAAGGGCGTGCCAATTCCGCACATTCCCGCATGCCAGTCGCCGCAACATGCTGCTGCACACCGACAGGTGACGTTTGCGCCATCGATACTGAGACAGAGCCGTACTTCCAGCGCCCGCGCCGGCTGCCCACGCCGCCAGCGGCGCCGCCGGCTTGCTCGTCCGCTTCCTGAGATGTGACTTCCATGCCAAGACCCATCCACGCTGTCATCCACCAACCCGCCCTGGCCAACAATCTCGACATCATCCGCGGCAAGGCGCCGGAGTCGCGCATCTGGGCGGTGGTCAAGGCCAATGCCTACGGCCATGGCATCCGCCGCGTCTTTGCCGCCCTGCGGGGCGCCGACGGCTTCGGCCTGCTGGACCTGAACGAGGCCGTGCTGCTGCGCGACCTTGGCTGGCAGGGCCCGATCCTGCTGCTGGAGGGCTTCTTCCAGCCGCAGGATGTTGCCGTCATCGAACAATACCGCCTGACCACCGCGATCCATTGCGACGAGCAACTGCGCATGCTGGAAAGCGCACGCGCCAAGGGACCGCTGGCGATCCAGCTCAAGCTCAATACCGGCATGAACCGGCTCGGCTTCCATCCGGCCGCTTACCGTACCGCCTGGGAGCGTGCACGCGCCATGCCCTGTGTGGGCAGTATCGTCCATATGACGCATTTTTCCGATGCGGATAGTGCCCGAGGCGTGGCCCACCAGATCGAGGCTTTCGACGCCGCTACGGCCAACCTGCCGGGGGAGGCCAGCCTGTCGAACTCGGCCGCGGTGCTGTGGCACCCGCAGGCGCACCGCGCCTGGGTGCGCCCCGGCATCATCCTGTATGGCGCCTCGCCGACCGGGCGCGATGCCGATATTGCCGGCACCGGCCTGCAGCCCGCCATGTCGCTGCACAGCGAACTGATCTCGGTGCAGGACCTGCAGCCGGGCGATACCGTCGGCTACGGCTCCTTGTTCACCGCCGAGCGGCCGATGCGCATCGGCGTGGTGGCGTGCGGCTATGCCGACGGCTACCCGCGCCATGCGTCGGGCTGGGGCGAGCAGCGCGCACCGGTGCTGGTCGATGGCGTGCGCACCGAACTGGTCGGGCGCGTGTCGATGGACATGCTGTGCGTGGACCTGACCCCGTGCCCGAAGGCCAGGGTCGGCAGCCCGGTCACGCTGTGGGGCCAGGGCCTGCCGATCGACGAGGTGGCGCAAGCCAGCGGCACGGTGGGCTATGAGCTGATGTGCGCACTGGCCCCGCGCGTGCCGACCTCGGTGGCGACGATCACGGCTTCGGACAGCGCCGCGCCTGCCGTGGCCTGATCCGGGGCGTTGGTGCGGGCGCTGGCCCGCGCACTTGCCATCTGCCGGCCGGGCCACTTGTGGGCCCGGCTCGTTTTTTCCTGCAAGGACATCCGTTGGCCAAGACCAAGACTGTCTATACATGTACTGAATGCGGCGGCACCACGCCGCGCTGGGCCGGCCAGTGCCCGCATTGCCAGCAATGGAACACGCTGGTGGAGACGGTGGCCGAGTCCGCCGCGAACAAGCGCTTCCAGCCGCTGGCGGCCTCGGCCACGGTGCGCAAGCTGTCGGAGATCGATGCCGCCGACGTGCCGCGCTTTTCCAGCGGCATCGATGAATTCGACCGCGTGCTGGGCGGCGGCCTGGTGTCGGGCGGGGTGGTGCTGATCGGCGGCGATCCCGGCATCGGCAAGTCCACGCTGCTGCTGCAGGCACTGGCCAACCTTGCGGGCCAGCGCCGCGTGCTCTACGTCAGCGGCGAAGAATCCGGTGCGCAGATCGCGCTGCGCGCGCAGCGGCTGGGCGTGGAAAGCCCGTCACTGGGGCTGCTCGCCGAAATCCAGCTGGAGAAGATCCAGGCCACGCTGGAAGTGGAAAAGCCCGAAGTCGCGGTGATCGACTCGATCCAGACGCTGTACTCCGAGGCGTTGACCTCCGCGCCGGGCTCGGTCGCGCAGGTGCGCGAATGCGCGGCGCAGCTGACGCGCATTGCCAAGAGCAGCGGCATCACCATCATCCTGGTCGGCCACGTGACCAAGGAAGGCAGCCTGGCCGGTCCGCGCGTGCTGGAGCATATCGTCGATACGGTGCTGTATTTCGAGGGCGATACCCATTCCTCGCACCGGCTGATCCGCGCCTTCAAGAACCGCTTCGGCGCGGTCAATGAGCTGGGCGTGTTTGCCATGACCGAGCGCGGCCTGCGCGGCATCAGCAATCCGTCGGCGCTGTTCCTGTCGCAGCACGAAGAGACCGTGCCGGGCTCATGCGTGCTGGTGACGCAGGAGGGCACGCGTCCGCTGCTGGTGGAGATCCAGGCGCTGGTCGATACCGCCCATGTGCCCAACCCGCGCCGGCTGGCGGTGGGCCTTGAGCAGAACCGGCTGGCGCTGCTGCTGGCAGTGCTGCACCGGCACGCGGGCATAGCCTGCTTTGACCAGGACGTGTTCCTCAACGCTGTGGGCGGGGTCAAGATCACCGAACCCGCCGCCGATCTCGCGGTGCTGCTGTCGATCCACTCGTCGATGCGCAACAAGCCGCTGCCGCGCGGCCTGGTGGTGTTCGGCGAAGTCGGCCTGGCCGGCGAGATCCGGCCCAGCCCGCGCGGGCAGGAGCGTCTGAAGGAAGCCGCCAAGCTGGGCTTTACGATCGCCGTGATTCCTAAGGCGAACGCGCCCAAACAGAAGATCGACGGGCTCGAAGTGATCGCGGTGGAACGCATCGAGCAGGCCATCGACCGCGTGCGCCATCTGGACTGAGCCATGGACGACGGCATCGCCTTCGAGACCGAACGCCTGCGGCTGCGCCAGTGGCGCGAGGCGGACTATGCGCCGTTTGCCGCGCTCAATGCCGACGCGCAGGTGATGCGCTATTTCCCTGCGCCGCTGGCGCGTGTTGAAAGCGATGCGTTGGCCGACCACTGCCGCAGCCTGATCGCAGCGAAGGGATGGGGCGTCTGGGTGGCGCAGCGCAAGGCGGACGGTGTTTTCCTGGGGTTTGTCGGACTGCACGAGCCCACCGCGGCGCTGCCGTTCGCGCCCTGCGTGGAGATCGCCTGGCGCCTGGCGCGGCACGCCTGGGGCAGCGGCTACGCGACCGAGGCGGCACGCGGCGCGCTTGCCTGGGGCTTTGAGCGGCTGGGGCTGGATGAGATCGTGTCTTTCACGACACTCGCCAATGCCCGCTCGCGGGCGGTCATGGAAAGGCTCGGCATGCGTGAGGATGCCGTGGGTTTCGAGCATCCCGCGTTGCCGCCAGGGCACCCCTTGCGGCCCCATTGCCTGTACCGTTTGCCGCGTACGGCGTGGCAGGCAGCAGGCAGCCGGCGCATAGCACCCCTGCGTCAATCCGCCACAGGGCAGGGGGCTTGCGCTGCATGTGACGCCAACTGCAGGCGCTGCAAAATAGGTAATAATGCGCAGCAATGCCGCGCCATCCACTGACGGCACCGCTTACCGGATTACCTGATCACCCACTATGCAAGCCAACTCACGCGCCTATTTCCTGCTGATCGCCCTCGTTTCCTTCGGCCTGGTCGGCGTTGCGCTCTACCTGCAGTTTGAAAAGGGCTACCAGCCTTGCCCGCTCTGCGTGATGCAGCGCTTTGCCTTTATCGGCATCGGCATCTTCTCGCTGCTGGCCGCCGTGGCGCAGAATACACGCTCGCTGTGGCAGGGCCTGGGCATGCTGTCCGGCATTGCCGGGATTGCGGTGGCGGTCTACCACGTGTCGCTGCTGCTCAATCCCAAGGCCAGCTGCGGCATCGATCCGCTGGAGAACTGGGTCAACGCGCTGCCGACTGCCAAGGCGCTGCCGCAGGTGTTCTACGCGGATGGCCTGTGCACCGCGCCGCTGCCGCCGGTTCTGGGGCTGTCGGTGCCGGCATGGTCGCTGATCTGGCTGTTTATCCTGACGCTGACGCTGGCGGTGGGGTTGATCCGGCGCGAGAAGAATTTCCGCTGAGTGGTGAATTGATAAAGAAACCGGCGCACCAGGCGCCGGTGTTTGTTTGATGCAACGGATTTTCGAGCAGCGCTGGTTTGCTTTGACGTAGTCGGGTAGTACCTGTTGCGCAGGGCCAGCCACAGTAGCTTGATCGCCGCCGCCACGGCCCGGCACTCCTTTCTGCTGGCGTATCCCAGGCTGTTGCGGATCAGATGCATGATGCAGGACTGCAGCCTCGTTTGGGGGAACACCGCGTTCAGGGCCTGTTCCATGCCCTTGAGGCCGTCAGTTACCGCAGTCAGGATGTCCTGGGTGCAGTGGTCCGGCTAGCCACTACTCCGTCTCGCTCTTAGCAAGTTGAGAGCGCCTTCTGAAACTATTCCATATTATTTCCCGGGGCCTGAAGGATGCTTTGTCCATGCAGGCCGCTGCCACCATTTCCCTCGACCAACTCCGAAGGGAGGGCCTGTGACTGGGCGACAGAAATCCTGGTTTCATTCTTGAAGCATCTACTGATGTGCCGTGCCAACTGTGGAGCCGCATATTTTGCGCCATAGATGAAACGCAGAGCAGGCCCAAAGCTCAGCGCGGCGGCCGGCCCAACCACATATAGGTCGCGTACATTGGTTTCGAAATTGCGCGTCAGACTTGGCGAGCCGTCAATGAGTGAAAGCGAATTCAAGAGTTCCTGGGAAATGAAGGAATGTCTGGCCATGTCAACCTTGAACCCCGTCGCGACAACAACATGATCAGCGCTAAGGCAGGACGTTTCGTTCCTGGTCGCGACCTGCAGAACTACCTGACCATTCTTGACTTCGGCCTGCCTGATTTCAGTCTGAGTCAAGATATCAATCTTGCCATCCACGCGATTGCGCAGCCACCAGGCACCCGACGGTCCCCACCCAGTCTCTAGAGTTCTCTTGCGGCGCTCAAGATTCATCATGTGGAAGACAATAGGGTACTCGGACACCAAGAAGGAAGACAAAAGAGCGCTCGGAGTATTCGACTGCCAACCGCGTCCTATCCCGACGTGCGATCTCAGTAGCCTTGAGATACCCCCACGGGAGGTACGCGGTTCATTACTCCAATTCACAGTCGCACCGCGCACGAGTAAGCGAACCCGCGCTCCGATCTCGCTCAACAGTGCGGCGAGCCCGATTGCCGACTGACCTCCGCCCACAACGACGATGTTCTTGTTCTTAGCCCATTCCAGACTCCCGAATTCGCTGGAGTGAACCACGTAAGGTGTCGGCATGCCCTGTAGTGCTGGAGGCATTTGCGAAAATCCCTTCAGACCCAAAGCCATTACCACGCGCCGCGCCGCCAGGGAACTGCCGTCGCCCAGGGCCAGCCGGAAGAATCCATCCTTGCGGTGCATATCGACAACTTCCACTGCGCGAACATGACTGACCAACTGCGACTGAAACCAAAGCCCGTATTCCACAAAGAGCTCGAGCGGCAGGTGCATACCAATCGGCTTATATTCAATACGATTGCGACGGCAATATTCTTCAATCGTATAGCCTTCCCGCGGCGCATAGAGATTCGAGGCAAATCCTTCCGAGCGCAACAGCATGCCTGGAGGCATGAAATTCCTCCAGGCATGCATTGGTTTCCCAAGAATTTGATGTGGCACGCCAGCTGAGGTCAGGTAGGCCGAAACCGATAAGCCATAGGGACCAGCTCCGATGATAACCGTATCCGTTGACGAGATCATTATTGCTCTTCCCCTTAAACTTGCCTGGCTTGCGGAGCCGCGCAGTACGGACCACCGCATGATGCTGCGGGTGCAGAAAATCATTCTTGAATCATTTTTCCGGTGCTGTCATGTCTTCGATAAAATCATGCCACTGAAAGTGCGAACCAAATAACCACAGGCGCGGGGCGACCATAGTGCGGCGCCTTGAGAGATCAACCGCTCTATTGACTTCACGATTGACCATCGGGCGCGCCAATCCAGGCAATTGAACAGTTGCGATCGCCCAATTCAGCGTGTCCAATAGATCGGCGTGGCGTGCTGCACAGCGATTTCCGATTGCTTCTATCGTGCCGTCCAGCCAGATTAAGGCAATCCAGAACCAGGCCGCCGTGTCTTCTGTACGGGCGCGCACACTCGCTTTCTTGATTCTCTTTCGGGTGGCCGGACACTGCTTGCGCGCAGGCGCAGGTCGTCAGAGCCATGTATGCCATGGCGGACATAGTCGAATTGCTGGCGATGCAACCGGTTCCAGCACCGGTGGCGCGGCGCAACGTGGCCTCGACCACATTTTGGTCCTTCACACGGAGGCTCGGCTTTGGTTAGATAGACTCCGGAGCGGAAATCCATTGTCTGTCAGGGGATGGCCATGAATGCCGCTGCGGGACGAACTGGGCGGATCGATCATGAAGCGTTTGTTCGACATAGTTTTCGCCTCCATGGCATTGCTCGTGCTGGCCATTCCGTTGCTGATCCTGGCTGGCGCAGTGCGATGGAAGCTGGGCAGTCCGGTGCTGTTTCGTGCAACACGTGCAGGCCTGGGTGCCAGGCCATTCGAAGTCGTGAAGTTCCGAACCATGACGGAAGAGCGAGGCCCTGATGACCAGCTCTTGCCGGATGAAGAAAGGCTCACGCCGTTCGGCAATTTTCTGCGCCGCTCCAGTCTCGATGAGCTGCCTCAGTTCTGGTGCGTTCTGGTGGGCGATATGAGTGTCATTGGTCCACGACCTTTGCCGATGAAGTACCTGCCGTTCTACTCACCGGACCAGGCACGTCGTCATCTGGTCCGTCCCGGCATTTCCGGCTGGGCGCAGGTGAACGGGCGGAACTCTCTGAGCTGGGAAGATAAGTTTCACTTCGACACCTGGTATGTGGACCACTGCTCTTTCTGGCTGGATCTGAAGATCCTCTGGCTCACGGTGGGCACTGTCATGGACCGCCGGGGCATCAACGCCGCGGGGGATCTGACCGTGCCTTCATTTACAGGCAGCCCAGGCACCCAGTACGTCGCCAGCGAGTCCGAGCCCGCGCAGAAAGAAGAAGTTCCGATTCGCACGGCATGACGAGTGTTCATGCTGAATGCCGCATGTTCTCCTTGTGACCATGCTTCTCTCGCGAAGAGATCGATGCCGTATCGTGGCAGTTCAGCTCGAACAAGACAAGCTACCGGACCAGGAGGGCAAGGACGTTGGTGAGAGGCTGTGCCGGTGGGTGTTCAAAGGCGTGTTGCTACTACGTGAATTTGCGCACGTATCGTGCTTCTTTCCAGCCGGTGATTCTGATTAGATGGTAGGTGTTACGGTTGGGCGCAGGACAATGGCCGCAGTTCTGGCGGGACGGCTTCGCGCGATCGGTGAGTCCCGGTTCAAGAGCGGCAAAGAAGAAAGTCGGCGCTCCAGCCGCAGGACCGAAATCCGGTCCGACGAAAGCATCGAAAGACCTGCATGATGGGGCTGTGGGGCTATGGCAGGGTCATTGTGGTTGGAATGAGATTGGGGTGAAGATGAACGTTCTTTTGACCTGCATAGGGAGACGGCGCTATCTGGTGGAGTATTTCAAGTCGGAGCTGAACGGGACCGGCATGGTGCTTGGGGTGGACATGCAACGCGGCGCGCCGGCCGCGAGCGCATGCGACATGTTCCTGGTAGGCCCCGGCCTCTTGGCGGATAACTACATCGACTTCCTGATCGATGTATGCAGGGTGCATCGGGTCTCGGCCCTCCTGTCGCTGAATGACTTGGAGCTCCCGCTCATTGCCGAGCACGCTCAACGGTTTCGGGAAATCGGAACGATACCGGTCATCTCGTCGGCAGAGGTCATTAGCCTTTGCGCGGACAAGTTCCTGACTGCGCAGTTCGCCGAATCAATCGGGCTGTCCACGCCGCGCAGCTATGCGACCCTCGAAAGTGCAGAGCATGCCATTGCGACGGGCTCGGTAGCCTTCCCTCTGGTTGTCAAGCCCCGCTGGGGCAGCGCTAGTTTTGGCATCTTCGTCGTCGAGGACCTGAACGAGCTTCGCTTCGCCCGTGCGTACTGCCAGCGGATCTTGCAGAAATCGATCTTCGCAAAGATGGGACAGCCAGGGATGGAGGTGCTGATCCAGGAAGTGATCTCGGGCCAGGAGTACGGGCTCGATATCTTCAACGACTTTGAGGCGAGGCCGATCGGGTTTGCGGTCCGCAAGAAGCTGTCGATGCGGGCGGGGGAGACGGACCGGGCGATCACTGTCGAAAGCGCGCCATTCAACGACCTGGCCACGCGAATCAGTCGCGAATTGCGGCACATCGGCAATGTCGACTGCGATGTGATCGAGCGCGACGGGCGTCAGTACCTCCTGGAGATGAATCCAAGATTCGGAGGAGGCTATCCCTTCACCCATATAGCGGGAGCCAACCTGGTGCGGATACTGCTGAACTGCGTGCGCGGCGGGCAGCAAGGGCAGGAAGTCCGCTATCAGGCCGGTATCGAACTGGCCAAGTGCGACTACCCGGTCGGCGTGGGAGCACGGGTTGAGGAGGGATAAAGGCAGGCGCTAACAATCAATGCAACAGGACGGAGCAGCCACACTCGTCCGAGATGGATCTTGAACCAGACTGTCGGCAAATCGCGGCGATTTCCGTGAGCGGTTGCGCGCTCATTTCCATGGCGCGCCGGGTCAATTCGGCAGCGCTGCTCAGTGTGAGCACAGCGAGGCAGATGCCCGGGAGCCGCCAGGCGACAGGTGCCGGCCAAATGCGTCCCCTCGTGAAGAGCGTCATCGGTCAGATGCTTGCCGACGCGCCATACACTGGGCCTTTTTGACATTCCGATGTGCGAAACCAGACATTGTGCGGTTTGCACACCCGATAGATTGAGGGCTCGCGACCCGCCCGCCCCGGGCCGTCCACATTTCGCCACTCCCTGCAGGGAGGCATATTGTGAACACTTCAAGCATACCGACCAAGCCTTTGCGCGCGGTGTTGATGCAACGGCTGAAACAACGGCTCAAGCCGTACACGCCAGCCTGGTTGCTGAAATACCACCACGACCGGACCATCCGCAAAGACCGCGCACTGTATCAGGGAAAGGCGCTTCGCGAGGTGTTTTCCCATGTCTACGAAACCGGGGGGTGGGGCGTGGCGAAGGACCACTCCGGGTTCTACAGCGGGAGCAGTTCTCATGATCCGGCGATCGTCGACACCTATGTCGAAGCCGTAACGGCCTACCTCGGCTCGTTGCCATACCGGCCAGACGTGGTTGACCTCGGTTGCGGCGATTTCAATGTCGGCAGCCGTATCCGGCCGGCTTGCGCACGCTATGTTGCTTGCGACGTGGTGGAGGCAGTCATCCAGTCGAACCGCACCAGGTTCTTCTCCAGTCTTGATGTGGACTTCCGGTGCCTCGACATCACAAGCGAGCCCTGGCCGAGAGGTGACGTCGTTTTCCTGCGCCAGGTGCTCGATCATCTGGACAACGCACGCATTGCCGGCGTGCTTGCCAGCCTGACGCCATACAAGAGCCTGATTCTGACTGAGTATTTGCCTCTGGCACCCGATTTCCCGCCAAATCTCGACAAGCCGATCGGTCCTGGTCTCCGGATTTGGGGCGCTATACCAAGCGGAATCGTGGTGACGGAGCCGCCGTTCGAGCTGAAAGCCTTGTCGACGCAGATACTCTGTGAGGTGCAGGACAACGTAGGCGTCATTCGTACCATCGCGTACGAACTGCCTCGGCAAACCTGACTGAACCTCTGCCAAGATGTAATGTGCCGTCCTTGACGGTGCCAGGGGCAAGGGATTTTGACGTAGGAGGCCAGGGCCGGTTCGAGGCCCGGCAGTGCGGCAGCGACGGCCCAGGCGGCAGTTCGGGTCCGGTTAATCGGATGATCGGCGATGCGGCCCAGCACTTGGCGCGGGTAGTCTTGGTGCTGAGGCCGCTGAGCTGGCTGTGCCAATGAGCGTGTACCCCCTGCGCCCGAAAAGAGGCGGTCACGCAATCTGCTCGATTTGCTCCTGCAACTCCAGCCACTTCTCCTCAAGCGTCTCCAGCTCGCCGTTGACCTCGCCCTGGCGCTTGAGCATCTCCATCAGCCTGGTCTTGTTGGCTTCGGCATAACTGCTTTCATCGGCCATGAACTGGTCGATCTCCTCCTTGGCGGCTTGCAGCACCGCCATGCGCTTTTCCACCTTTTCCAATTCTTTGGTCAACGGCTTGCGCAGTGCTGACAGCCGCTGGCGCTCGTCGGCTTCCGCGCGGCGCTGGTCCTTGCGGTTGACCGCCGCGGTGGCATCGCCGGCGTTCTCTGCCAGGTGCGCGGCGGTGGCGGCATTGCGCTTGGCCGCGGCCTGTTGCAGCAGCCAGTCGCGGTAGTCGTCCAGGTCGCCGTCGAACGGCTTGATGGTGCCGTCGGCCACCAGCATGAACTGGTCGGCGGTCGCGCGCAGCAGATGCCGGTCGTGCGACACCAGGATCAGCGTGCCTTCGAACTGCGCCAGCGCCATGGTCAGCGCCTCGCGGGTGTCGAGGTCCAGGTGGTTGGTCGGCTCGTCCAGCAGCAGCAGGTTGGGCTTCTGCCAGACGATCAGCGCCAGCGCCAGGCGGGCCTTCTCGCCGCCTGAGAACGGTTCGATCGGCGAAGTGGCCATGTCGCCGCGGAAGTTGAAGCTGCCGAGGAAGTCGCGCAGTTCCTGCTCGCGGGTATCGGGTGCCAGCCGCGCCAGGTGCTGCAGCGGCGAGTCGTGGTCGCGCAGCGTCTCCAGCTGGTGCTGGGCGAAGTAGCCGATCTGCAGGCCCTTGCCCAGGCGCAGGTTGCCCTTGAGCGGATCCTGCGTGCCCGCCAGCGTCTTGACCAGCGTCGACTTGCCCTGGCCGTTGGCGCCGAGCAGGCCGATGCGCTGGCCGTTCTGGATCGACAGCGCCAGGTTGTGCAGGATGGTGACGGGCGGCTCGGCCTCGGCATAGCCGCAATCGACACCGTCGAGCACCATCATCGGGTTGGGGGCGGCGTCGGGTTCGCGGAACTCGAAAGCGAAGCCGGCGGCCACGTGCACCGGCGCCAGCCGCTCCATCTTTTCCAGCGCCTTGACGCGGCTCTGCGCCTGGCGCGCCTTGGTCGCCTTGGCCTTGAAGCGCGTGATGAACGATTCCAGGTGCGCGATTTCCTTCTGCTGGCGCACGTAGGCGGATTGCTGCTGCGCCATCTGCTGCAGGCGCAGGGTCTCGAACAGCGTGTAGTTGCCGCCGTAGCGGCGCAGTTGCTGGTTCTCGATATGCACGGTGACGTTGCAGATCGCATCGAGGAATTCGCGGTCGTGCGAAATCATCACCAGCGTGCCGGGATAGCGCGCCAGCCAGTCTTCCAACCAGACGATGGCGTCCAGGTCCAGGTGGTTGGTCGGTTCGTCGAGCAGCAGCAGGTCGGACGGGCACATCAGCGCCTGCGCCAGGTTCAGGCGCATGCGCCAGCCGCCGGAGAACGAGGCCACCGGCTGCGACACCTGCGCCAGCGTGAAGCCCAGGCCCAGCAGCAGGGCCTCGGCGCGCGCCGGGGCGGTGTAGCCGTCGGCGTCGGCAAAGGCGGCGTGGGCTTCGCCCTCGGCGCTGCCGTTGCCGCTGGCCTGTGCGGCGGCGATGGCGCCTTCGATTTCGCGCAGGCGGGTGTCGCCATCGATCACGTAATCCACGGCGGTGCGGCTGACCGCAGGCGTTTCCTGCGCTACGTGTGCGACGCGCCACTGAGCCGGCACGATGACATCGCCCCCGTCCGGATGCAGCTCGCCGCGCAGCAGCGCGAACAGCGTCGACTTGCCGCTGCCGTTGGCGCCGACAAGGCCCACGCGCTCGCCCGGGTTGAGCGTCACGCTGGTGTGGTCGAACAGCACCTTGGTGCCGCGCTGGAGGACTAGCTGGTCGATTCGGATCACGGGAGGGGGAAATGCCTGAGTGAAAAACAGAAAAAGCGCGGAGAAAGCGGGCAACCGCCGGGTCTGGTGCGCTGGCCGGCATTGTAGCGTTTCCGGTGCGCCGCACGCCGTGGCGGTGCAAAACAGCCCGGCAACGTGCACCGCCAATGTGCCTTCGTGCCTCGACGATTCAGGGATTACCCTTGGTCTTGCAAAACTCTATTTTCTTGTTCGTGCGTTGCGTGTAAATTCATTTTCACGAAAACGGCGTGCATCAGACGACGTCCAGACCAACCGCTTCCACCATGCAAAAAGGCCATTCGATCTCAGACCGCATTGCGCGCAGCCTGCCGACGCTGACGCCGGCGCACCGCCGCATGGCGGAATACGTGCTGGCCAATCTGTTCCGCGCAGCGACCATGCGCATCGACGAATTTGCCGCGGCGGTGGAGGTGTCGGTGGCCACGGCCAACCGCTTTGCGCGGGCGCTGGGGTTCGACGGCTATCCGCAGTTCCGGGCCGAGCTGGTGCGCGGCTTCGAGGCCACGCTGGCTCCGGTGGAGCGGCTGCGCAGCGAGCTGGAGCGGCCCGCGACCGCGGCCGAAGTCTTCGCCGCCTCGCTGGAAGATGCCGCGGCCAACGCGGAAGCCACGCGGCGCGGCATCGACCCGGAGGCCTGCGAGCGCGCGGTCTCGGCGATCCTGGCGGCGCAGCGTGTCTACGTGGCCGGTTTCGGCGCCAGCGGTTTCCTGGCGGGCCTGCTGCAGCACGGGCTGGAAATGCACTGCCGCATGGTGACCTCGGTGGCGGGCGCCGGCGGCGCCTCGCATGCGGCGCGGCAGCTGTTCAAGCAGCAGCCAAGCGACCTGCTGATCGTGATTGCCTTCCCGCGCTACGTCACGGACACCATCGAACTGGCCGAGCGGGCCAAGTCGCGCGGCGGCCAGGTGCTGGCGCTGACCGACGGGCCGACCTCGCCGCTGGCGCCGCTGGCCGATATCGCGCTCTACGCGCAGGCCGGCAACCGGCTCTCGGCCAACTCCGATGCCACCGTGCTGGCGCTGATCGAGGCGCTGTGCGGCGCGGTCGCGCACCGGGCCGAGCGCCCGGTCAAGGCCGCCGCCGAAATGACCGAATTCCTGCTGCCGTGGCTGTACGGCACGCCGGCCGCGGAGTCCGCGGGCCGTGCCGCGCCCGGCACCCCGCAGTCCACCGAAGCCACGGCTGGCGCCACGCGCGGCCGATCCTCCAACACCCGCAAGTCCTGAGCATCCACATGCAACCAGCAGTCATTGCCATCCACGGCGGCGCCGGCACCATCACCCGCGCGGCGATGGACGCCGCCCGCGAACGCGAATACATCGAAGCGCTGCAACACGTGCTGCAAGCCGGCCAGCGCATCCTGGCCGAGGGCGGCAGCGCGCTCGATGCGGTCACCGAGGCCGTGCGCCTGCTGGAAGAATGCCCGCTGTTCAACGCCGGCAAGGGCGCCGTGCTGACCCATGCCGGCACCTATGAGCTCGATGCCGCGGTGATGGACGGCGCCACGCTGGCAGCCGGCGCGGTGGCCTGCGTCACGCGCCTGCGCAACCCGGTGCTGGCCGCGCGCGCGGTGCTGGACCACAGCGAGCACGTGCTTTTTGCCGGCGCCGGCGCCGAGGCCTTTGCGCAGTCGCAGGGGCTGGAACTGGTGGGCCCGGACTACTACTTCACGCAGGCCCGCCATGACCAGTGGCAGCGTGCGCTTGGCAACGCCGGCATGGCGCTGCTGGACCACGATGGCGCTGCGCTGGTGGCGCAAGGCAAGACGCAGGCGAGCGACCCGATCGATCCGGACAGCAAGTTCGGCACCGTCGGCGCGGTGGCCTGCGACGGCCGCGGCAACCTGGCTGCGGCCACCTCCACCGGCGGCGTGACCAACAAGCAGGTGGGGCGCGTGGGCGATACCCCGGTGATCGGCGCGGGCTGCTATGCGGACGACGTGGCGGCAGTGTCTGCCACCGGCACCGGCGAGATGTTTATCCGCACCGTGGCCGCGCACGACGTGGCTGCCCAGATGCGCTATGCGGGCCTGTCGCTCGAGGAATCAGCGCGGCGCGTGGTGATGGAGAAGCTGCCGGCCATCAACGGCCGCGGCGGCCTGATCGCGGTGGACCGCGCCGGCAACGTCACGCTGCCTTTCAACACCGAAGGCATGTACCGCGGTTTCGCCCGGGTGGGCGAGGCCGTGAACGTGTCGATCTACGGCTGAGCGCCATCCCCCTGCATCACCCGGCAATACAAGGAGTTCCAGTGGCCACTTCCCCTATGCAAGCCTCCCAGTCCGGCATCGTGCTGCCACCGCAGCGCGTGGTCTCGGTGAACGGGCTGACCGTGCGCTTTGCCACGTCCGAGCGCACCGTCGAGGCCGTGCGCAACCTGTCCTTCCATGTCGACCGCGGCGAGACGCTGGCGGTGGTGGGCGAGTCGGGCTCGGGCAAGTCGGTCACGTCGCTGGCGCTGATGCGGCTGGTCGAGCATGGCGGCGGCAAGATTGCCTCCGGCAGCATGGCGCTGCGCCGGCGCGGCGGCGAGGTGATCGACCTGGCGCGCGCGGACAACGCCACGCTGCGCAGCGTGCGCGGCGCCGACGTGGCGATGATCTTCCAGGAGCCGATGACCTCGCTCAACCCGGTGTTCCCGGTGGGCGAGCAGATCGCCGAATCGATCCGGCTGCACCAGGGCAAGAGCCGCGCCGCGGCGCGTGCCGAAGCGCTGCGCATGCTGGAGCTGGTGCGCATCCCCGAGGCGCGCCGCGTGCTGGAGCGCTATCCGCACCAGCTCTCCGGCGGCATGCGCCAGCGCGTGATGATCGCGATGGCGCTGTCGTGCAAGCCGGCGCTGCTGATCGCCGACGAGCCGACCACGGCGCTGGACGTGACCATCCAGGCCGAGATCCTGCAGCTGATCCGCGGCCTGCAGGCCGAGATGCACATGGGCGTGGTCTTCATCACGCACGACATGGGCGTGGTGGCCGAGGTCGCCGACCGCGTGCTGGTGATGTACCGCGGCGAGAAGGTGGAAGAGGGCACTTCCGACGATGTGTTCCGCGCGCCGGCGCACCCGTATACGCGCGCACTGCTGTCGGCGGTGCCGCGTTTGGGCGCGATGAGCGGCACCGACCTGCCGGCCAAGTTCCCGCTGCTGCGACTCGATAGCGCCAACGCCGAGCCGGTCGCACCGCAGGACACGGTGACGCCGGGCGTGGCGCCGATCCTGCGCGTGCAGGACCTGGTGACGCGCTTCGACGTGCCCGGCGGCCTGTTCGGCCGCGTCACGCGGCGCGTGCATGCGGTCGAGAAGGTCAGCTTCGACCTCTATCCCGGCGAGACGCTGGCGCTGGTGGGAGAGTCCGGCTGCGGCAAGTCCACCACGGGCCGCTCGCTGCTGCGCCTGGTGGAAAGTCAGAGCGGCACCATCGAGTTCGCCGGGCAGAACATCAGCAAGATGGAAGGGCCGGCGCTGCAGACCCTGCGCCGCAATATCCAGTTCATTTTCCAGGACCCGTTCGCCTCGCTCGATCCGCGCGTGCCGGTCGGTTATTCGATCATGGAGCCGCTGCTGGTGCACAAGGTCGCCAGCGGTAAGGAGGCCGAGCAGCGCGTGGCCTGGCTGCTCGACAAGGTCGGGCTGGACGCATCGCATGCGGCGCGCTACCCGCACGAGTTCTCCGGCGGCCAGCGCCAGCGCATCTGCATTGCGCGCGCGCTCGCGCTGAACCCCAAGGTGGTGGTGGCCGATGAGTCGGTGTCGGCGCTGGACGTGTCGATCCAGGCGCAGATTGTCAACCTGATGCTGGACCTGCAGCGCGAGCTTGGCATCGCCTTCCTGTTTATCTCCCACGACATGGCGGTGGTGGAGCGTGTGAGCCACCGCGTGGCGGTGATGTACCTGGGCCAGATCGTCGAGATCGGCCCGCGCCGCGCAATCTTCGAGAACCCGCAGCACCCGTACACCAAGAAGCTGATGTCGGCGGTGCCGATCGCCGACCCGGCGCGGCGCCACCTGCGGCGCGAGCCGCTCAACGACGAGATCCCCAGCCCGATCCGCGCGGTCGGCGACGAACCGGTGGTGCAGCCGCTGGTGCAGGTCGCCGGCAGCGGGTCGCTCGGCCACTATGTCGCCCGGCATGCCGTCGGCGGCGCCTATTGAAGTCCTGGAAGTCACCAAGTTACCAAGGAGAATCGACGATGTCTGCACGTATGGTTTCGCCCCGATGGGTGGCCGGCGCCTTTGCCGCCGGCACGCTGGGCATGCTGGTTTCGGCCCCGGCTTTCGCCGCCAAGGATGCCGTGATGGCGGTGAGTTCGACCTTCACCTCGCTGGATCCGTACGATTCGAACGACACGCTGTCGCAGGCGGTTGGGAAGAGCTTCTACCAGGGCCTGTTCGGCCTGGACAAGGATATGAAGCTGGTCAATGTGCTGGCAGACAGCTACGACGTCAGCAAGGACGGCCTGACGTATACGATCAAGCTGAAGAAGGGTATCAAGTTCCACGACGGCACCACCTTCGACGCCGGCGCCGTCAAGGCCAACCTGGACCGCGTCACCAACCCGGCCAACAAGCTCAAGCGCTACACGCTGTTCAACCGTGTCGCCAAGACCGACGTGGTCGATGCCAATACCGTCAAGGTCACGCTGAAGGAGCCGTTCTCGCCGTTCATCAACGTGCTGGCGCACCCGTCGGCGGTGATGATCTCGCCGGCCGCGCTGCAGAAGTACGGCAAGGAAATCGCCTTCCACCCGGTCGGCACGGGCCCCTTCGAATTTGTCGAATGGAAGCAGCCCGACCACCTGAAGGGCAAGAAATTCGCGGGCTTCTGGAAGACCGGCTACCCGAAAATCGACACTATCACCTGGAAGCCGGTGGTCGACAACAACACCCGCGCCGCGATCATGCAGACCGGCGAGGCTGACTTTGCCTTCAGCATCCCGTTCGAGCAGGCCGCGGTGCTGAAGAACAGCGCCAAGGTGGATCTGATCGCCTCGCCGTCGATCATCCAGCGCTACCTGTCGCTGAACACCATGGTCAAGCCGTTCAACGACCCCAAGGTGCGCCAGGCCATCAACTATGCCATCAACAAGGACGCGCTGGCCAAGGTCGCCTTCGCTGGCTACGCGGTGCCGGCCGAAGGCGTGGTGCCGCCTGGCGTGGACTATGCCGAGAAGCTGGGCCCGTGGCCGTATGACCCGGCCAAGGCGCGCGCGCTGCTGAAGGAAGCCGGCTATCCGAACGGCTTCGAGACCACGCTGTGGTCGGCCTACAACCATACCACCGCGCAGAAGGTGATCCAGTTCGTGCAGCAGCAGCTGCAGCAGGTCGGCATCAAGGCCTCGGTGCAGGCGCTTGAGGCCGGCCAGCGCGTGGAGAAGGTCGAGAGCGTGCCCAAGCCGGAAGATGCCGGCGTGCGCATCTACTACGTGGGCTGGTCGTCGTCGACCGGTGAATCGGACTGGGCGCTGCGTCCGCTGCTGGCTTCGGAGTCGATGCCGCCCAAGCTGCTGAATACCGCGTACTACAAGAACGACCAGGTCGACGCCGATATCGCCGGCGCGCTGCGCACCACCGATCGTGGCGAAAAGGCGCGCCTGTACAAGGACGCCCAGGAACGCATCTGGAAGGATGCGCCGTGGGCCTTCCTGGTGACCGAGAAGGTGCTGTTCGCGCGCAGCAAGCGGCTGAGCGGCGCCTATGTGATGCCGGATGGATCGTTCAATTTCGAAGAGATCGATATCAAGCAGTAATGGGTGAGGCGAGGGCCGGGACTTCGTGGAAGCTCCTGCCCTCTCCCCCGGCCCCTCTCCCGCAAGCGGGAGAGGGGAGCAAACAACGGGTGCCGGCTGTAATCCCATCCAAAGAGCAGTAAGCAGTAAAGCAGTACGCCGAGGTGGCCGCCTTGCCCGCGTCGCGGGGTCGCAGGCGGGCGGCCTGCGGCCTCTGCTGCTGCATTTCTTTCTGGTGTGTCATGCTGAATTACTTCCTCAAACGTGTGCTGGGCGTGATCCCCACGCTGCTGATCGTGGCAGTGCTGGTGTTCCTGTTCGTCCACCTGCTGCCGGGCGATCCGGCGCGGCTGGCGGCGGGCCCGGAGGCCGATTCCGCCACCGTCGAACTGGTGCGCAAGGACCTGGGCCTGGACCGGCCAATGCACGAGCAGTTCGTCAACTTCTTTTCCAATGCGGTCCGCGGCGAGTTCGGCCATTCGCTGCGCACCAAGCGCCCGGTCAGCGAGGAGATCGGCGACCGCTTCATGCCCACGCTGCTGCTGACGGTGGCGTCGATGGCCTGGGCGGTGGTGTTCGGCATGGCGATCGGCATCGGCTCGGCCGTATGGCGCAACCGCTGGCCGGACCGGTTCGGCATGACGCTGGCGGTGTCGGGCATTTCGTTCCCGGCCTTTGCGCTGGGCATGCTGCTGATGGAAGTGTTCTCGGTGCAGCTGGGCTGGCTGCCGTCGATCGGCGCCGACAGCTGGAAGCACTACGTGTTGCCGTCGATCACGCTGGGCGCGGCGGTGGCCGCGGTGATGGCGCGCTTTACGCGGGCCTCGTTCGTCGAGGTGCTGCAAGAAGATTTCATCCGCACCGCCCGTGCCAAGGGCGTGCGCGAGACGCTGGTGGTGGCCAAGCACGGCCTGCGCAACGCCATGATCCCGGTGGTGACGATGATGGGCCTGCAGTTCGGCTTCCTGCTGGGCGGCTCGATCGTGGTGGAAAAGGTGTTCAACTGGCCGGGCCTGGGGCGCCTGCTGGTCGATGCCGTCGAGATGCGCGACTACCCGGTGATCCAGGCCGAGGTGCTGCTGTTCTCGCTCGAATTCATCCTGATCAACCTGGTGGTGGACATGCTCTACACCGTGATCAACCCAACCATCCGCTACAAGTGAGGCCGGCATGACTGAGCTTTCCACGCCCGCCGCAGCGCAAGCGGCACCCGCCACCGCCTCCGTGCCGGAGGCCGTGCGCACGCCCTGGACCGAGTTCTGGCGCAAATTCCGCAAGCAGCACCTGGCGCTGGGCGCCGGTGCCTTCGTGCTGGTGCTGGTGGTGATTGCCATCGTGGCGCCGCAGATCGTGCCGTACGACCCGGAGAACTACTTCGACTACGACGCGCTCAACGCCGGCCCGTCGGCCGCGCACTGGATGGGCGTCGATTCGCTCGGACGCGACATCTTCAGCCGCATCCTGGCCGGCGCGCGCATCTCGCTGGCGGCGGGTTTCCTGTCGGTGATCATCGGCGCGCTGATCGGCACCGTGCTGGGCCTGCTGGCGGGCTACTACGAAGGCTGGTGGGACCGCATCGTGATGCGCATTTCCGACGTGCTCTTCGCCTTCCCGGGCATCCTGCTGGCGATCGGCATCGTGGCCATCCTCGGCAACGGCATGACCAACGTGATCTTCGCCGTGGCCATCTTCAGCATCCCGGCGTTTGCACGGCTGGTGCGCGGCAATACGCTGATGCTCAAGCGGTTGACCTATATCGAGGCGGCGCGCAGCATCGGCGCGTCGGACTGGACCATCCTGATGCGGCATATCCTGCCGGGCACGGTGTCGTCGATCGTGGTGTATTTCTCGATGCGTATCGGCACCTCGATCATCACCGCGGCCAGCCTGTCGTTCCTGGGGCTGGGCGCGCAGCCGCCCACGCCGGAATGGGGCGCGATGCTCAACGAAGCCCGCGCCGACATGGTGACCGCGCCGCACGTGGCGATTTTCCCCAGCCTGGCGATCTTCCTGACCGTGCTGGCCTTCAACCTGCTGGGCGACGGCCTGCGCGACGCGCTTGACCCCAAGATCGACCGCCGTTGAACCTGAGCCGCTGAACATGACCGCATCGACAACGGGCGTGCCGCGTGTCGGCAGCCTGCCGGCAGGTCCGCTGGACAGCATCGCCGACGTCGCCGGCGTGACCGTCGGCCATTGCACGCTGGCGGACGGCGCCGTGCAGACCGGCGTCACCGTGATCCGTCCGCATGGCGGCGATCCGTACCGCGACAAGGTGCCCGCCGCGGCCACGGTGCTCAACGGCTTTGGCAAGAGCATCGGGCTGGTGCAGGTGGACGAACTGGGCGTGCTGGAAACCCCGCTGGCGCTGACCAATACCTTTTCGGTCGGCGCGGTCGCGCAGGCGCAGATCCGTGCGGCGGTGGCGGCCAATCCGGAGATCGGCCGCGCGCTGCCGACCGTCAATGCGCTGGTGTTCGAGTGCAATGACGGCTACCTGAACGATATCCAGCGCATGGCGGTGGAGGGCAGCCACTATGAGGCGGCCCTGGCCGGTGCCGGTCATGACGTCGCGCAGGGAGCGGTCGGTGCCGGACGCGGCATGTCGGCATTCGGCGTCAAGGGTGGTATCGGCACTGCTTCACGCCTGGCCGGTGGCTATCGCGTGGGCGCGCTGGTGCTGGCCAATTTCGGCACGCCGGAATCGTTGACCGTGGCCGGCCGGCTGGCCGGTCCGGAACTGGTGCAGCGCCTGGCGCAGCCCGACACCGCGGCGCAACCGGAAAAGGGATCGATCATCATGATCCTCGCCACCGACGCCCCGCTGGATGCGCGCCAGCTGCGCCGGCTGTCGCTGCGCGCCGGCGCCGGGCTGGCGCGTACTGGCTCGGTGTTCGGGCATGGCTCGGGCGATATCGCAGTCGCGTTCTCGAGCGCGTATACCGTGCCGCACGACACCGCCCGGCCGATGCCGGCCGTCGCCATGCTGCATGAAACCCATCTCGACCCGCTGTTCCGCGCCGCGGCCGACAGCGTCGAGCAAGCCATCCTGCATGCCCTGTGGCATGCCGCACCGGTGCAGGGCCGCGACGGCCACGGCCGGCGCGCACTGCTGGACGTGATGCCCGAACTGGGCCAGACCGCCTGATGAAGATCCTTGTTTCCACCGATATCGAAGGCGTGGCTGGCGTCTTCCACGCCGAACAGACGCGCCCCGGCAACGGCGAATACGAACGCGCCCGCGCCTGGATGACCGGCGAAGCCAATGCCGCGGTCGATGGTGCCTTTGCCGGCGGCGCGACTGAAGTACTGGTCAACGATTCGCACGGCGGCTTCCGCAACCTGCTGCCGGACCAGCTCGATCCGCGCGCGCGGGTGGTGCTTGGCAAGCCGCGCTACCTTGGCATGATGGCCGGCGTCGAGGCCGGAGTCGACGGCGTGCTGATGATCGGCTACCACGGCCGCGCCCAGAGCCGCGGCGTGCTGGCGCACACCATCAACAGCGGCGCGTTTGCGCGGGTCTGGCTCAACGGCAAGGAACTGGGCGAGGCGGGCCTGTACGCCGCGCTGGCCGGCGAGTTCGGCGCTCCGGTGCTGATGGCCAGCGGCGACGATGTCTTCGTGCAGGAAACCCATGCGCTGATGCCGTGGGTGCGCTATGTCGAGACCAAGTCAGCGGACGGCTTCGGCAGCGGCACCTCGCTGTCGCCGGCGGCGGCGCGCGAGGCCATTGCCGCGGCGGCCGCAACCGCGGTGCGCGAACGCGCGCAGGCGCAATGCCTGCGCATCGCCGCGCCGGTGACTTGCACCCTGCAGACCCTGACGCCCGCGCACGCGGACCTGTTCTGCCAGTGGCCGGCGCTGGAGCGCCGCGACGGCGTGACGCTGTCCTTCCAGGCCGATTCGGTCCAGGCGGCGGTGCGCATGCTGAACTGCCTGTCGGCGATGTCGTTCATGCTGAAGTAGGGCAGGGCAGATTCGCCGGGGCGGTCGCGCAGATCGGCGACAATAGCGGGTCTAGCAATTCAGGTATGAGCCGCAACGCATGACCCAGGCACACGACGGGGGCTGGATCCCCGTGCGCAAGGACTTCGTCGACCCCGCCACGCGCTGCCATGCGCGGGGCGCGAGCCGCCGCCACCATGGCTTTCCGACCGGGCAGGCTTATATCCTGCGCGACGCCGCAGGGCATGAATACCCCTTTGGCGACGACTGCGCGCGTGCCGCGGTGCCGCATCCGGGCCTGCTGCTGCAGGTGCCGGACTACACCGAGCGCGATGTGGTGCCGCGCACGGCCTTGCCCGAGGTGGCGCCCCCGGCCCGCCGGCGCGATCCCGGCCAGGCGCAGGCCGCCGAGCGCGCCGCCGCGATCCGCTACCTGGTGCTGCGCATGGAGAAGGTGGCCGCGGTGCCGCGCGTCCAGCCGACAGTGCGTTTCCCGGCGCTTGAGGGCGTCTACGAGCAGTACCAGCGCACTTGCGACATCGGCATGGCGCAAGTGCGCCGCATCCTGGCGATCGAGCGCAGCCCGTCCACCCCGCCGCGGCTGCGCGCCACCAACCTGCTGGACGTCTATACCGCGCATATCAAGCTGGAATGGCTGATCGCGGGGTCCAACAGCGTCGACAACATCCGCTTCCTGCGCAGTCTGCACGACTGGCTGGCCCGTCACCTGGTGCTGACCGCCGGCCAGCTGGCCGCGGCCGGGATCGAGATGCATCCGCAGGCGTTCACCGCGCCCGGCATCTGGGGGCCGGGGACAGAGCCCGCGCCGGCATCGCCCGGGTACGCATCCGGATCGCTGTTTTAGCTGCGGGTGGCAAGACCTGCGGATTTGGCGTCTAATGCCTGCATCGCATCAGCCGGTCACGCCATGAGCCATTTTTCTCGCAGCTACGCCGAAGCCCGCCAGAAGTTCCTTGACGCCGCGCGCACGGCCGGGGCCGCGCTGGCCCAGTTCCCGCACCCCACCAAGCGCGGCAGTGCCGGCGAGGACCTCGCCATCGACGTGGCGCTGGCCGGTCCGGCCGAGGCCCGCCGCTGCCTGATGGTGACCTCGGGCACGCACGGCGCCGAAGGCTTTGCCGGATCCGGCGCGCAGGTGACAATGCTGCACGACGCCGCGCTGCTTGCCGATTGCGCCGCCGCCGACACCAGCCTGCTGCTGGTGCATGCGATCAATCCCTACGGTTTTTCCCACCTGCGCCGGGTCAACGAGGACAACGTCGACCTGAACCGCAATTTCATGGACTTCACCCAGCCGCTGCCGTACAACGAGGCCTATGCCGAGATCGCGCCGCTGCTGGTGCCGGCGCAATGGCCGCCGTCCGACACCGACCAGGCGCAACTGATGAAGGCCGTTGCCGAGCGCGGCATGCCGTGGTACCAGGCCGCGGTCAGCCGCGGCCAGTACCAGGACCCGGGCGGCATGTTCTACGGCGGCGACAAGGCTGCCTGGAGCAACTACACGCTGTGCCGCATCCTGGCGCGCTTCGGCGCCGGGCGCGAGGCGCTGCGCTGGATCGACGTCCATACCGGACTTGGCCCCTGGGGCTACGGCGAGCCCATCCACATGGGCCCGGACACGCCGGAATCGCTCACGCGCACGCGCGCGATCTGGGGCGCGCGGGTAACCTCGATCTACGATGGCTCGTCGACCTCGGCCAACCTCACCGGCCTGGCCTGGCACGCGGTGCTGCAGACCCTGCCCACCATCGACTACGCCGGCATCGCGCTTGAGTTCGGCACGCTGCCGGTGGGCGAGGTGCTGGACGCGCTGCGCGGCGACCACTGGCTGCACCAGCACCCGGAAGCCGACGAAAACCAGCGCGCGCTGGTCCGCCAGGCGATGTGGCGTGCCTTCTATGGCGATACCGACGACTGGCGCGAGGGCGTGGTGGCGCAGGTGACCGACGCAGTGCGGGACACCATTGCCTCGGCCTAGCCGGCTCTGGCCGCAAGCGCCTTCTGGTAATGTCTCGACGTTGGCGGTAGAGTGCTGAGCCAGGCACTGCCGCCATGCCTTGGCCGGCACGAGCAGCAGCCGCGCCGCGGTCAGAAAACTACCAGAAACAAGACGGAAGAGGTCGGGGCAGGCCCGGGCGCATGATCCTGCGCGTCGCCGCGGCCTGGCGCACGGCGTCGCTTCCGGCATCAGCTCGGCAGGGAGGCCGGTGCGATGACCCTCTATGAACTGAAGCCCAGGTTCCAGGCCCGGTTGCGCCCCATGGTGCAGGACCTGGCGCAGCGCGGCGTGACTGCCAACCAGGTGACGCTGGCCGCCGCGGCCGGCTCCCTGGCGGTGGGGGTGCTGGCCACGCTGGGCATGCTGGTGGCCGAGACCCCGGCGCTGTTCCTGCTGTTCCCTCTATGGTTGTTCCTGCGCATGGCGCTCAACGCCGTCGACGGCATGCTGGCGCGCGAGCACGGCCAGCAGAGCGTGCTGGGTGTCTACCTGAACGAGCTTGGCGACATTGCCTCGGACCTGGCGCTGATCCTGCCGCTGGCCGCGCTGCCGGACTTCAGCCTGGGCCAGGTCGGCACCTTCGCGCTGCTGGCGGTGATCGTCGAGGCCACCGGGCTGATCGGCCCGCTGGCCGGGGCCAGCCGGCGCTACGACGGCCCGCTGGGCAAGAGCGACCGCGCCTTCGCGGTCGGCGCGATCGCGCTGTGGGCAGGTGTTGGCCTGGGCTTTGGCGCGGCCGCCAGCTGGCTGTGGCTGGTGCTGTCGCTGCTGTCGCTGTTTACGATTGCCAACCGGGTGCGCCGCGGTGTCGCCGAGGCCCAGTCCCGCACAGCGGAGTAGCGAGATGGACCGACCGTCGACGCGCCAGCCGCAAGAGCGGCAATTCGAGACCCACGACCGCCAGACGCTGTTCTATCGGCACTGGCCGGCGGTGGACGGCCCGGCGCGCGGCGCCGTGGTGTTGTTCCATCGCGGCCATGAGCATTCCGGCCGGGTCGCCCACCTGGCCGACGAACTGAACCTGCCCGGCTACGAGATCTTTGCCTGGGATGCGCGCGGCCACGGCCGTTCGCCCGGCGAGCGCGGCTACAGCCCCAGCCTGGCGGACTCGGTGCGCGATATCCAGACCTTCACCACCCATATCGCCGAGGTCCACGGCATCCCGCTGGAACGCACCGCGGTGATCGCGCAGAGCGTGGGCGCGGTGCTGGCCGCCACCTGGGTGCACGACTACGCGCCGCCGATCCGCGCGCTGGTGCTGGCCTCGCCCGCGTTCAAGGTCAAGCTCTACGTGCCCTTTGCGCGGCCGGGGCTGAAGCTGATGCAGCGCCTGCGCGGCAAGTTTTTCGTCAACAGCTACGTCAAGGCCAAGTTCCTCACGCACGATCCCGAGCGCATCGCCAGCTACGACAGCGATCCGCTGATCACGCGCCCGATCGCGGTCAATATCCTGCTGGACCTGTACGACACGGCGGAGCGCATCGTCGCCGATGCCGCGGCGATCACGGTGCCGACGCAGCTGCTGATCTCCGGCGCCGACTGGGTCGTGCATCGCGGGCCGCAGGACCGCTTCTATGAGCGCCTGGGTGCGCGCACCAAGGAGCGCATCGTGCTGGACGGCTTCTATCACGACACGCTCGGTGAGCGCGACCGCAAGCTGGCGGTCGATGCCGCGCGCCGCTTTATCCTGCGCGAATTCGACATGCCGTCGGCGCCGCGCTCGCTGCTCGATGCCGACCAGATCGGCCCGTTCCGCGAGGAATCCGACCGCCTGGCGTCGGCGCCTGTCGGGCTGGCCGCCTGGTACTGGCGCGCGGCGCGGGCCAACCTGAAGCTGGGCGGAATACTGTCGGACGGGGTGCGGCTGGGCCATGAGACCGGCTTCGACTCGGGCTCGACGCTCGACTATGTTTACCGCAACGCCCCCTCGGGCCGCGGCAAGCTGGGCCGGCTGGCCGACCAGCAGTACCTGGACGCGATCGGCTGGCGCGGCATCCGCCAGCGCAAGGTCCACGCCGAGGCCCTGATCGCCGAGGCCGTGCGGCGGCTGCGCGTGGGCGGCATGCCGGTGCGGATCGTCGACATCGCCGCCGGGCACGGGCGCTATGTGCTTGAGGCGCTGGGCGCGCTGGATGGCGGCGCCGCGGCGGTCGAGTCGATCCTGCTGCGCGACTACAGCCCGCTGAACGTCGAGCAGGGCCGCGCCCTGATCGCCGCCAAGGACCTCGCGGACGTGGCCCGCTTCGAGCAGGGCGATGCCTTCGACGGCGACAGCCTGGCGGCGCTGGCACCGGCGCCGACACTGGCGGTGGTTTCCGGCCTGTACGAACTGTTTCCCGACAACGCGATGGTGCGGCGCTCGCTCGAGGGCCTGGCGCGCGCGGTGCCGCCCGGCGGCTATCTGGTCTACACCGGCCAGCCCTGGCATCCGCAGCTGGAATTCATCGCGCGCGCGCTCACCAGCCACCGCGCCGGCGCCGCCTGGGTGATGCGCCGCCGCTCGCAGGCCGAGATGGACGAACTGGTGCGGGCCGCTGGCTTTGACAAGGTGACCCAGCGTATCGACCCGTGGGGCATCTTCACCGTCAGCCTGGCGCGCAGGCGCGGCGCATGAGCACGGTGCCGACGGAGGTTGGCGCCGGGGCGCATTCGCAGCTGCCTGCAGGCAACCGGCCCTGGGGGCTGGCCTGCCTGCTGCTGGCGCTGGCCGGCGCGTTCTTTTTCTCCAGCTACGGCTTTGCCAACTGGCTGGCGAGCCAGCGCGCCAACGTTCCGGCGGTCTATTTCGAATGGGAGCAGGGGATCCCGTTCCTGCCGTGGACCATCGTGCCGTACTGGTCGATCGACCTGCTGTACGGCATCTCCTTCTTCCTGTGGCGCACGCGCGCGGCGCTGCTCACGCACGTCAGGCGGTTGGTACTGGCGCAGCTGGTGTCGGTGGCGTGCTTTATCGCCTTCCCGCTGCGCTTCAGCTTTGCCCGGCCCGAGGCCGACGGCCTGCCGGGCCAGCTGTTCACGCTGCTGGGCGGTTTCGACCTGCCGTTCAACCAGGCGCCGTCGCTGCATATCAGCCTGCTGGTGATCCTGTGGGTCGCCTTTGCGGCGCACCTGCGCGGCGGCTGGCGCTGGCTGCTGCACGGCTGGTTTGCGCTGATCGGGGTCTCGGTGCTGACCACCTGGCAGCACCACCTGATCGATGTGCCCACCGGCGCGCTGGTGGGCTGGCTGTGCGTTTACCTGTTCCCGATGCAACGGCCCGCTGCAGGCGCGCCGGATGCGCGCACGCGCCAGCTGTCGCGCCGCTACACCGTGGGCGCGCTGGTGGGGTTGCTGTGCGCGGTGCTGGCGGTGGGTGCGTCGGTGACGCTGGCGTTGCTGCTGTTGTGGGCCGCGCTGGCGCTGGCCTGCGTCGCCCGGATCTACGCGCTGGCCGCGCCGGCGTGGTTCCAGAAGGACGGCGATGGGATGATGGCCCCGGCCGCGCGCTGGGTGCTGGCGCCGTACCTGCTGGGCGCCTTCCTCAATTCGCGCTGGTGGACGCGGCGCGCGCCGCAGCCCAGTGCCATCGCGGACGGCATCTGGGTTGGCCGCTTCCCGACCCGCGCCGAACTGCGCGCGATCGGGGCGGACGCCGTCCTCGACCTGACCGCCGAACTGTCGCGCGCAGCCACCGACCCGGCGCTTGCGTATCGTTGCGTGCCGGTACTGGACCTGACCGTGCCGACGCCGGAGCAGTTGGACAAGGCCGTGGCTCAACTCGACGCCTGGCAGCGGCAGGGCCGCCGCGTGCTGGTCAGCTGCGCGCTCGGCTATTCGCGCAGCGCGCTGGTTGCCGCCGCATGGCTGGCGCGCCGGCAGGGACTGCGCGACGCCGGCGCTGCGCTGGCGTTGCTGCGCGAGCATCGCCCGGCGGTGGTGCTCGGGCGCGAACATGCTGAGGCGCTGCAACGCTGCCTGGACCGTCCCGCCATGCCGGAGCCCGATGATGGCCGCTGAGTTCACGCAAGGCACTGATGCCTGGATCGCGCACGCCGTCGCCGGGGCGCTGTCGGGCGCCGTGTGGATCGGCGCGGCCGGGCTGGCTTTCGGCGTGGCCACGGTATGGCTGGGGGTGGCCACGCCGGTCCCGCGCGTGCTGGCGGCCGCGTCGCTGCTGCTGGCGCTGCCCCAGGTCTGGCTGCTGCTGCGCGTTGCCATCGACCGCCGGCTGTTCGATGCGCTCGCGGCCGGGCGGCAGGACCAGCCCGACCTGGCCGGATTGGACGCCGCGCTGCTCGAACTGGGCTGGATGCCGGCGCAGCGCGCCGGCCGTCCGTTGCCGGACCGCGCCCGCGGTGCGCTGCGGCTGGTGCGCGCCAGCGCCGCGCTGACTGTGTGCCAGCTGGCGCTGGCCTTGCTGACCGTGATCCTGAGGTAACCAACCATGTGGCTTGCCCGCGCGACCGCGCGCGCCATCATCGTCTTCGCCCGGCTGCTGACCGGCATGCGCGCCAACTGGCAGGGCTGCATCCCCGCCGCGGTGCAGCGCGTCTACTTTGCCAACCACAGCAGCCACGGCGACTTCGTGCTGATCTGGGGCTGCCTGCCGCCCGACCTGCGCACAGTCACGCGCCCGGTGGCCGGTGCCGACTACTGGGATCGCTCGTCGCTGCGGCGCTTTATCGGCCGCGACGTATTCCACGCGCTGCTGATCGACCGCACCCGCAGCGAACCAGGCAGCGACCCGGTGGCGCTGATGCACGGCGCGCTGGCATCCGGCGACTCGCTGATCCTGTTTCCCGAAGGCACGCGCAATACCACCGACGCGCGCCTGCTGCCGTTCAAGAGCGGCATCTACCACCTGGCGCGGGCCTGCCCCGGGGTGGAGTTCGTGCCGGTGTGGGTCGACAACCTCAACCGCGTGATGCCCAAGGGCGAAGTCGTGCCGGTGCCGCTGCTGTGCACCGTCACCTTTGGGCAGCCGGTGCTGCTGGCCGCCGAGGACAGCAAGGAAGCCTTCCTTGCGCGCTGCCGCGACGGCCTGCTAGCGCTTGCCCCGGAGCTGGAATGACCGCCATGCCCACTTTGCACTGGAGCCCCGAGACCTGGCTGCTGTTCGGCGGACTGTTCGGCGTGCTGCTGCTGGCCTCCACCGTGACCGCGCTGCTGCGCTGGCGGGTGGCGGGCGGCGGCCAGCACGCGGTGATCGACAACCTGGCGCAGCGCGTCTGGGCCTGGTGGTGGATGATCGGCATCATGGGCGTGGCCTTTGCGCTGGGCCGCACCGCGGTGATCGTGCTGTTCTACCTGCTCTCGTTCTTCGCGCTGCGCGAGTTCGTCACCATCATCACCACGCGGCGCGGCGACCATCACGCCATCGTCGCCGCCTTTTTCGTGTTCCTGCCGCTGCAGTACGTGCTGGTCTATATCGGCTGGTACGGCATGTTCTCGATCCTGATCCCGGTCTATGCCTTCCTGATCCTGCCGATCCTGGCGGCGCTGTCGTCCGAGACCACGCGCTTCCTGGAGCGCTGCGCCGGAGTGCAGTGGGCGGTGATGGTGTGCGTGTTCTGCATCTCGCACGTGCCGGCGCTGCTGACGCTGCCGATCCCGGGCTTTGAAGGCCGCAACCTGCTGCTGATCGCCTTCCTGGTGATCGTGGTGCAGGGCAGCGACGTGCTGCAGTATGTGTGGGGCAAGCTGTGCGGCAAGCGCAAGATCGCGCCGCTGCTGTCGCCGTCCAAGACCGTCGAGGGCTTTGTCGGCGGCGTGGCCAGTGCCACCGCGCTGGGCGCGGCGCTGTGGTGGATCACGCCGTTCTCGCCGTGGCAGGCCGGCGCGATTGCGCTGGTGATTGCGCTGATGGGTTTCCTCGGCGGGCTGGTGATGTCGGCGATCAAGCGCGACCGCGGCATCAAGGACTGGGGCCATATGATCCAGGGCCACGGCGGCATGCTGGACCGGCTGGACTCAGTGGTGTTCGCCGCGCCGGTGTTCTTCCATATCACCCGCTACTGGTGGGTGCCCTGAGCACCCCGGCCCTCACAGCTCCATCTCTTCGCACCACGCCACCACTGCATCGCGGAAGTCCTGGCAGATCGGCGACAGGTAGCCATCGGCGCGCCACAGCACGGCCAGCTCATGCTGCCACGACATGCCTGGCGCCTCGATCGCGGCCAGCCCCTGGCCCTCGGCCTGGTGCAGCATGCGCGGCGGCATGATGCCGAGCAGGTCCGAGTGCCGCAGCAGCTCGCCGAAGGCCACCGGCGACGCCGTGCTTTCCACTGCCACGCGCGGCGGCGGCAGCCCGACCGAGGTAAACCGTTCCTCCAGCCACTGGCGCAGGTAGAGCGAACTCGCCGGCACCACCCAGCGCTCGCCGCTCAGGTCGGCCAGCGTGCGGAAGCCCTCGCGGCGCGGATGGCCGGTGCGGGACACGATCTGCATGGTCAGCGGACCGAGCGGCAGCCAGGCAATGTCCGGCGGCAGGCTGGTCGGGCGCGCGCCCAGGATCAGGTCGGCCTCGCCGTTCTGCAGCATCGCCATCAGGCGCGCGCTCAGGTGGGTCTCGATCGAGAACGTGGCCAGCGGCCGGCTCAGGAAGAAGCGGGCCAGCAGCGGCGACAGCAGCGACGGCAGCAGGTAGGGGATGGCGCCCAGGCGCACCGTGCCCGCGCGCGCCGCGCGCTGCTCGGCCAGTTCGTTGCGCATGTCGCCCGCCGCCAGCGCGATCCGGCGCGCATGGGCGGCCAGGGTGCGGCCCACGCTGGTCGGCACCAGCCCGCGCGGGGTGCGCTCGAACAAGGGCATGCCGGCTTCGCCTTCCAGCCGCGCCAGCGTCTTGGACAGGCCGGACTGGGTCATGCCGAGGGTGTCGGCGGCGCGGTGCAGGTTGCCTTGCTCGATGACAACCAGGAAGGCTTCAAGATCCTCGAATCGCATGGGGCGTGATGGCGCTGGGGTCGGTGCGGGCCATTGTAGCGCCGCACCTCCCCCGCGCCGGTCACGCAGGGCTTAGTGCGGCTCAGGCCATTGCCGCTGGGGTTCCGAGGCGCGCTCGAACCAGTGCGCCAGCTGCAGCACGCCCAGGTCGTCAAAGCGCCGGCCGGAGATCTGCAGCCCGATGGGCAGGCCGTCGCGCGACATGCCGCAGGGGATCGATGCCGCGGGCTGTTCGGAGTGGTTGAACACCGCTGTGAAGTGAGAGTCCTTGAGCGGCAGGTCGCCGCCGCTGTTGATGGCATCGGCGGCGAAGGGCAGCACCGGTGACACCGGCGAGATCACGAAATCATAGGGCTGGGTCGCGGCCACGGTGGCCTCGCGCAGCTGCTGCATGCGCGTGAAGGCCTGGAAGGTCTGCTCCGGCGTGAGCGTGCCGGCAAACTCGGCGGCCTTGCGGATGTAGCCTGCCGCCAGGCTGGCGCGCTCCGGCGGCATCCCGGCCAGGTCGACCCGGCAGCGCATGGTGAAGAAGTGCGCCATGCCGATGCGCATGTCCATGGTGGTCCAGTCGCGCACGGGTTCGACCACGGCACCGCCTTGCTCGAACAGGTGCGCTGCCGCCAGCACCGCCGCGCGGACTTCGGCATCGACCTGCCAGTCGCCGCTCGGGTCCAGCCACAGGCCGATGCGCAGCCCGCGGATATCGCGCTCAAGCTGCTGCCAGGCGATGTCCTGCGGAGGCAGGCTCATGTAGTCGCGGGCATCGGGGCGCGAGATCGCCTGCATCGCCAGCGCGGCGTCGGCCACGGTGCGCGTCAGCGGACCGATCACGCGCGCGGCGGCTGGCGGATGGACCGGCACGCGGCCATGGCTGGGCTTCAGGCCGAAAACGCCGCAGAAGCTGGCGGGAATACGCACCGAGCCGCCGATATCCGTGCCCAGGTGGAGCGGGCCGTAGCCCGCCGCAGCCGCGGCGCCGGCGCCGGAACTGGAGCCGCCGGTGTTGCGGTCCAGCTTCCACGGGTTGCGCGTGAGCGGATGGAAGCTGGACGGCGCCGCGCCCAGGAAGCCGAAATCCGGCATGGTGGTCTTGCCGACCACGATTGCGCCGGCCTCGAGCAGGCGCGCCGCGGCCGGCGCATCGGCCGGTGCCGGCGCCAGCACGGTGGCGGCGCTGCCGAGCGGCACCGGCGTGCCGCGCGTGGCGATGTTCTCCTTCAGCGTCACCGGCACGCCGTCGAGCGGGCCGTTCGGGGTGCCGGCCAGCCAGCGCGCCTCGGCGCTGCGCGCGGCGGCCAGCGCTTGCTCGGCATGCACCACGTACATCGCACGGATGCCGGGCTCCCAGTGTTCGATGCGGTCCAGCACCGACTGCATGACTTCGACCGGGGAGAGTTCGCGCTGGCGGTAGTTGCTGAGCAGGTCGGCGGCGCTGAGTGCGTAGAGCGGAGTCTTCATTGTCTTTTCCGAGAGGGTTGGCTGGCGCTTGGGAATCTGCATCGCCGGCGTTACTGCACACCGAACGGGTAATGGCGTCCCGGCGCGGCGGCCAGCAGCGCGCGGGTGTAGTCCTGGCGCGGCGACAGCACGACGTCGCGCGTGGCGCCTTGCTCGACCACGCGGCCCTTGTGCATGACGATCAGGCGGTCGCACACCTGGCTGGCCACGCGCAGGTCGTGGGTGATGAAGAGGATGCCGATGGCAAGCCGCTGCTGGATATCGGCCAGCAGCTTCAGGATCTGCGCCTGCACCGAGACGTCCAGTGCCGACACCGCTTCATCGGCGATCAGCACGCGCGGTTCGCACGCCAGCGCGCGGGCAATGCAGATGCGCTGGCGCTGGCCGCCGGAGAACTCGCTCGGGTAGCGGTGCAGCGCGTCGGGCCGCAGCCGCACCAGTTCCATCAGCGACTCGGCGCGTTGCCACGCCTGCGCGGGCGTCGCGCCGAAATTGACCGCGCCTTCGACGATGGACTGGCCCACCGTGCGGCGCGGATTGAGCGAGCGGTTGGGGTCCTGGAACACCACCTGCACCATGCGCCGGAATGCGGACAGCTGCGCGCGGCGCGGCAGTTGCTGCGCGGCTTCGGGCAGCACCTGGATATTGCCCGCGGACGGTTCGATCAGCCGCGCGATGCAGCGCGCCACCGTGGACTTGCCCGAGCCGGACTCGCCCACGATGCCGACGGTCTCGCCCGCCCGCACCTGCAATGACACATCGGTGGCCGCCTCGACCACGCGGCGCCGGCCCGGCCAGGCTCCCGAGACATAGGTCTTGCCGATGCCGCTGGCGTCGAGCAGCAACGCTCGCTGCGCCACCGACGGGCGCTGCGCGGGCTCCAGTCCCGGCACGGCATTGAGCAGCATGCGGGTGTAGTCCGCCTCGGGCTGGCGCAAGACCCGGTCTTTCGGCCCGCTTTCCACCTGGCGGCCAAGCTGCAGCACCACCACCCGGTCGGCAATGTCGGCGACCACGCCGAAGTCGTGCGTGATGAACAGCACCGCGGTCTGGTTCTCGTGCTGCAGTTCGCGCACCAGTGCCAGGATCTCGGCCTGCGTGGTCACGTCCAGCGCGGTGGTGGGCTCATCGCACACCAGCAGGGCCGGGCGCAGGATCAGCGCCATGGCGATGACGATGCGCTGGCGCTGCCCACCGGACAGCTGGTGCGGATAGGCGTCGTAGATCCGCTCGGGATCCGGCAGCCGCACGCGCGCAAAGATCGACAGCACGCGCTCGCGCCGCTGCGCGGCGCCCAGGCTGGTGTGCTGCGCCAGCATTTCCTCGACCTGCCGGCCGCAGCGCATGACCGGGTTCAGCGCGGTCATGGGTTCCTGGAACACCATGGCCACGCCGGTGCCGCGCAGTTCGCGCCGGCGTGCGGGGGTGGCCGCCAGCAGGTCTTCGCTGGCCAGCGCGATGCTGCCGCCTGAGACCTTCAGGCCTTCGGGCAGCAAGCCCATCACCGCGCGCGCGACCACGGACTTGCCTGAGCCCGATTCGCCCAGCAGGCAGACCACTTCGCCGGGCATGACGTCGAAGGAAACCCCCTGGACCGCATGCGGCCGGTCGGCGCCGGGCGGCAGGTCGATGCGCAGGTCGCGCACGCGCAGGCAGGGCGTGGCCGAGTCCGCGGCCGCGGACTCGGTCGTGTTCGTTGGCATCATCAGGCACTCCGCTTGCTGAACTTGGGGTCGAGGGTGTCGCGCAGGCCGTCGCCGAGCATATTGACGGCCAGCACCGTTACCGCCAGGAAGGCGCCGGGCAGCAGCACGCTGTGCGGATGCGCGGTGAAATGGGCGCGCCCCTCGGCCATGATGTTTCCCCAGGTGGGGATGTCGGTGGGCAGGCCGATGCCGAGGAAGGACATCACCGCTTCCACCAGCATCGCGCCGGCGCAGATAAAGGTGCCCTGCACCAGCAGCGGCGCGATGGTGTTCGGCAGGATGTGGCGCAGCATCAGTTTCCAGGTCGGCGTATCGAGCGCGATGGCGGCCTCGACATAAGGCTCTTCACGCACCGACAGCACCACCGATCGGACCAGGCGCGCCACGCGCGGCGTGTCGGGCACGGTCATGGCCACGATCACCGTCAGCAGGCTGGGCCGCCAGGCGGCCACCAGCACGATGGCGAAGAGGATGCCGGGGATGGCCATCATGCCGTCCATCACGCGCATGATGAAGCCGTCCAGCCAGCGCACATAGCCCGATACCAGCCCGACCGCCAGCCCCAGCAGCACCGAGGCCAGCGCCACCGACACCCCGACCGCCAGCGAGACCCGCGCGCCGTACAACGTGCGGCTCCAGATGTCGCGGCCCAGGCTGTCGGTGCCCAGCGGGAACAGGCGTTCGAAGGCATCGCCGGCCAGCGTCACGATCTCGGCGCGCGTGAAGGGGGCCAGCTGGCTGCTGGCGGGGTCCATGGTGTTGGGATCGATGGTGTAGAGCCAGGGCGCGGCCACGGCAAGGAACAGCATCAGGCCGAGGATGGTGCCGCCGGCGCGCACGGCACCGTTGGCCAGCACCGCGCGCAGCCGCGAGGGACGGGCGCCGGTGCCGGGCGGGGCGGATTCGATGGCAGTGGTGAGTGAGGTCATGGGGCCGGGTTTCCGTGGGAGATATCAGTAGCGAATGCGGGGATCGAGCAGCAGATAGCTCGCGTCCACCAGCAGGTTGATGACCACGTACGAGACCGAGAAGAACAGCGTGATGCCCTGGATCAGCGGGTAGTCGCGCGACAGCACGGCATCCACTGTGAGCTGGCCGACACCGGGAATGGCGTAGATGCTCTCGGTCACGACCACGCCGCCGATCAGGCCGGCCACGCTCAGCCCGATCACGGTGGCGATCGGCACCGCGGCATTGGCCAGCGCATGGCGCGTCAGCATGCGCCACTCCGGAATGCCCTTGGCGCGCGCGGTCTGCACGAAGTCCTCGGTCAGTGCTTCGGACACGGCGGCGCGGGTCGTGCGCGCCACCAGCGCGCACGACATCACCGACAGCGTGACGCAGGGCAGGGCCAGGTTGCGCAGCCATGGCCAGATGCCGTCGGCCAGGCGGCTGTAGCCCTGCGACGGCAGCCAGCCCAGGTGCAGCGAGAACACCCAGATCATCAGGTAGCCGGCCACGAAGATCGGCACCGAGAAGCCCAGCACGGAGCCGCCCATCACCAGGCGGTCGAGCCAGCGGCCGCGCCGGTAGGCCGCCAGCGTGCCCAGCGGCACCGCCGTCAGCACGGTCAGCACGATGGTCAGCGCCGCCACCGAGAGCGTGGGCTCCAGCCGCTGCGCGATCAGCGTGGTCACGGGCATCTTGTAGAAGAAGGAATAGCCCAGGTCGCCGCCCAGCACGTGGCCGAGCCAGCCGATGAACTGGCGCGGCAGCGCTTGATCCAGCCCGAGCTGGGTGCGGATGCGGGCGATGTCTTCCACGCTGGCGGCGTCGCCGGCAATGGCCGCTGCCGGGTCGCCGGGGGTCAGCCGCAGCAGCGTGAAGACGATGACAGCCACCACCGCCAGCACTGGCACGGTGGCCAGGCTGCGGCGGACCAGGAAATTCATCATGGCACTACCTCGTTGGGGGAAAGGGAGGTCAGCAGGCTGGCGGCACGGCAGCCGGGACCGCGGGCGCCGTAGCGGGCTATTGCTTGCGCACGTTCCAGTACAGCACCGCCGGTGCCGGCAGCAGGCCGCTGATCGCACCGCTGCGCACCACGGTGGGCGCCTTGCCTTCGCCGACGGGCGCCAGGATGCCGTTTTCGATGGCGCGCAGCTGGATCCTGGTGGCGATGTCCTTGCGCTGCGCGGCGTCCGCGGTTTCGATGAAGCGGGTCTTGAGGGTTTCCAGCTCGGCGTCTTCCGGCCAGCCGAAGTAGCCGCGGTCGCCGTTGCCGGTCAGCGGGCTGTAGGTGATGGGGCTGCTGGCGTCGACGCCGCCCCAGAAGGTGATGTAGGCATTCCAGCCGCCTTTCTCGGGCGGTTCCTTCCTGGTGCGGCGCGTGATCAGGGTGCTCCAGTCGGTGGCCTGCACGTCGACATTGAAGCCCACCTGCCTGAGCAGCTGGCCGTAGACCACCGGCAGGCGGCTCAGCGCGGGGGCATCGCCCGGCAGCATGATCACCACTGGCTTGCCGTCATAGCCGGACTCCTTGAGCAGCTTGCGCGCCTGTTCGAACTGCGGCTTGCCGGTGAAGAAGCCGGTCTGGTCGCTGGCATAGGGCGAGCCGCACAGGTAGATCGAGGCGCACGGCTTGTAGAAGTCGCGGTAGGTGGCCTGCGCGCGCAGCATCGCTTCCTGGTTGATCGCCAGCATCGCGGCCTTGCGCACCCTGGCGTCATTGAACGGCGGCACCTTGTGGTTGTAGATCACGGTGAAGGGGCCGGCGGGCATGATGTCGACCATCTGCACCCGCTTGTCGGTGCGCAGTTGCGGATAGTGCGATGACGGCACGACCTCGAGGATATCCACCTCGCCGTTGAGCAGCGCGTTTACCTGGGTCTGCGTATCGCGCAGGAACACCCATTCGACGCGGTCGACGTGCACGGCCTTGCCGCCGGCCAGGCCGGACGGCGCATCCTTGCGCGGCACATAGTCGGGATTGCGACGGTAGACCACGCGGTCGCCGGGCCGGAAGTCCTCTTTCTTCAGCGTGAAGGGGCCGGAGCCGGTCAGGTCGTCGATCTGCTTGTCGGCAGGCGTCTCGGCGACACGCTTGGGCATGATGAACGGCACCAGCGGGCTGGGCTTGCCCAGCGCATCCAGCACTGCGCCGAAGGGCTGGCGGAAAGTCATGCGCACCGTGGCCGGGCCTTCGGCAGTGATGCTGGCCATGGCTTCATACATGCGCTGGCCCAGCACGTCGCGCTTGCCCCAGCGCGCCAGCGAGGCGATTACGTCCTGCGCGGTGACCGGCGTGCCGTCATGGAACTTGAGCCCTGGCCGCAGCGTGAAGGTCCAGGTCTTGTTGTCGGCGCTGGTGCTGGTCTTGTCCACCATCTGCGGCCGGATCACGCCCTTCTCGTCCATGCCGAACAGGGTGTCGTAGATCATGAGGCCATGGTTGCGCGTGATGTTCGCGGTGGTCCAGACCGGGTCCAGGATCTTCAGGTCGGACGACGGCACGGTGCGCAGCACGGTCTCGGCGATTGCGCTGCCGGCGGACATGCATGCCAGGGCGCACAACGCGACGGCACCGGCACGGCGAAGCGGGATTGCAGACATCATGGTCATCATCTCTCGGGGGCGGGGTGGGGGGAAAAAGGGCGCCGGTCAGGGCGTGGTGGTGCCGCGCTCGCGCAGCTTCTGGAGATACCGCTCGAAGGACTCGCGCGAAGCGGCCTCGGCTTCGATCAGCTTGACCAGCGTGGCGCGCAGCGCGTCGATCTCGGCCGGCGTCAGGCAGTGCAGGAAGCCCGCTTCCAGCTCGATGCCGAGCGGCTCGGCGCGCCGCACCAGGTCGACGCCGGCCTCGCTCAGGAACAGGCACACCTGGCGCGCGTCTTCCGTGCTGATCTCGCGCTGCACCAGGTCGCGCTTGACCAGCGCGCCAACCAGCTTGGACGCCAGCGTCTTCTCGATCGCAGACTGCTGCACCAGCTGGCCCATGGTGATGCCGGGCGCCGATCCGATCATCCGCAGCAGGCGGATGTCCCGCAGCGAGACCCCGAATTTCTCTTCATACACGCGCGAGCCGCGTTCGCGCGTGCGCTCGGCGGCCATGTCGAGCAGGATGTTGATGTAGTCGGACTTGAGCCGGAGAGCGCGTGGCATGAATAGATGAAAAATTCGATAGTTGAAAATTTCAACGAATAATAGTGACCGGCGAGGGGGCTGGGCCATGAGGGATTTCCCGGGGTAGGGCAATGCGGCGCTGCGCCATGCCTGGCAGGACTTGGCCCGCGCCGCGCGGGAATCACGCCGGGCGGGGTGCTGGCCTAGACTGCGTTGGCATCCCTCGCGCACCGCACTCCCGCGGGCACCACAGAAGGGAGCCAGGACAGGAGACACACCGATGCAACACCGTTCCGCACGGCTGCGCGCAGCCGTGGCCGCCATGCTGCTGGCGGCCATCCCGGCGGCAGTCTGCGCCGCCGATCCCGCCTCCGCCGAGCCCTATCCGTCGCGCCCGCTCACCATCGTGGTGCCGTCGGTGGCGGGCAATGTGAACGACGCCGTGGCGCGGCTGATCGGGCAGGAACTGACCAGGAGCTGGGGCCAGCCGGTCATCGTCGACAACAAGCCTGGCGCGGGCACCACCACGGGTACCAAGTACGTTGCCCGCGCAGCAAAGGACGGTTACACCGCGCTGTTGACCTTCACTGCGCACGTGCAGAACCCGTCGCTGTACCGGGGTATCGGCTATGACCCGATCGCGGACTTCACGCCGGTCAGCGAGGTGGCGATCTCGTCCACCATCCTGGCGGTGTCGCCGGACTTCCCGGCGCGCACGCTGCCGGAGGTGGTGGCGCTGCTCAAGGCCAATCCCGGCAAGTATCCGTACGGGTCGTATGGCGCGGGGACGACCGGCCATATCCTGGGAGAGTTGCTCAAGCGCGAGGCCGGGCTGCAGATGGAACACGTCGCCTACAAGGGCGGCGCGCCGCTGGCCACCGACCTGGCGGCCGGCCATGTGAAGCTGGGCTTTATTGCCGTGGGCACGGCCATGCCGCTGCTGCAGGGCGGCAAGCTGGCGCCGGTGGCGATCGCTGGCGCGGAGCGTTCGGCGCTGCTGCCCAAGGTGCCGACCTTCCGGGAGGCCGGCTACAAGGGCTTCGAGCCCGATGCGTGGATGGGCCTGCTGTTCCCCGCCGGCGTGCCGAAAGCACGGGTCGATGCCCTGTCGCGCGAGGTCGCGCGCATCGTGCGCCTGCCGGAAATCGCGAAGAAGATGCAGGACCTGAATCTGGTGCCGGTCGGCAGCACGCCGGAAGCCTTCGCCACGGTGATGAAGAACGACCGCGACAAATGGAGCCGCATCATCAGCGATGTCGGCATCACGCTCGAATGACAGGAGTCCCGATGCAAGAGACCGATTACCTGGGGCTGGTCTGCTCCCGCTGGTGCCACTGGAGCGAGCTGGAACTGCAACGCCTGCCGCGCCAGCCGCTGGCGCCGGGCCAGGTGCGCATCCGTGTGCGCCATGCCGGCGTGGGCTTTGCGCTGAGCCTGTTTGTGTCCGGCAAGTACCAGCGCAAGCCGCCGCTGCCGTTCATCCCCGGCACCGAGGCCGCGGGCGAAATCATCGAGGTGGCGCCTGATGTCACGCGGCTGCGCCCGGGCCAGCGCGTGGCCGCGGCGCTGGACTGGGGCGGCTTCGCCGAGGAAGCGGTGGCCATGGCCGACACGGTCTATCCGGTGCCTGACGGGCTGGAGCTGGCCCAGGCGGCGGCGCTGCCCATCACCTATGGCACGGTCTGGGCGGCGCTGGCCTGGCGCGCCGCGCTGCAGCCGGGCGAAACCATGCTGGTCCATGGCGCCAGCGGCGCGCTGGGCACGGCCGCGGTACAGGTGGGCCGGTTGATGGGCGCGCGCGTGATCGCCACCGCCAGCACCGAGGCCAAGCGCGAGGCGGCGCTGCGCAACGGCGCCGCGCATGCGCTGCCGTCCGACGCGGCCACGCTGGCGGCAGCGGTCAAGGCGCTGTGCCCCGCGGGCGGGGCCGACGTGGTGTTCGATCCGGTCGGCGGCGATCTCTTCGACGCCTCGCTGCGCTGCGCGGCGCCGGGCGCGCGGCTGCTGTCGATCGGCTATGCCAGCGGGCGCATCCCGGAGGTGCCGGCCAACCTGCTGCTGGTGAAGAACCTGACCCTGATCGGCTTCAACTACGGCTACTACATCGGCTGGGGCCTGACCGACGAGCGCCGGCGCTTTGCGCAGCCGGTGCAGGCGATGGTGGCCGAGATCATGCAGGCGGCAGCCAGCGGCAAGCTGGCGCCGCCCGTGCTGCAGCACTTCCCACTGAGCGATTGGCTCAGCGCCGTCGACACCACGATGTCGCGCCGCGCCATCGGCAAGATCATGCTGGATATCTGAACGGAGGGCACGACATGCACCATGCACAAGCGGCAACGGACGATGCCATGTTCGACGGCCTGACCGTGCTCGACCTGAGCCAGGGCATCGCCGGCCCGTACTGCGGCCTGATCCTGCGCCAGCAGGGCGCGCGCGTGGTCAAGGTGGAGCCGCCGGGAGGCGACTGGTCGCGGCAGATGGGACGCATCCGCGCCGGCCAGACCGCGATCGCGGTCGCCTGCAACGCGGGCAAGGAGAGCGTGCTGCTGGACGCGCGCAGCGACAGCGGCCGGGCCGCCATCGCCAGGCTGGCGCAGCAGGCCGACGTGGTGATCCAGAACTTCCGCCCCGGCGTGGCCGAGCGCATGGGCGTCGGCTACGAGGCGCTGGCCGCGCGCAACCCGGCGCTGGTCTATGTCTCGATCTCTGGCTACGGCCATGCCGGCCCGATGGCGAACATGCCAGCGGTGGACACCACCATGCAGGCCTTCAGCGGCCTGATGCACCTGAACCGCGACAGCGCCGGCCAGCCGCGCCGCATCGCCTTCTACATGGTCGACCTGAGCACCGGGCTCTATGCGGCCCAGCATGCGTCGGCAGCGCTGTACAAGGCCGCGCGCAACGGCCGCGGCCGGCACGTGCGGCTGTCGCTGCTGGAGACCAGTGCCGCGCTGCAGTCCTACCTGATGGTGGATGACGCCATGTTCCCCGATGCGGAACTGGCCGTGGCCAATGCGCCCACCGGGCTGTTCGATGCGGCCGATGGCCGGCTGTACCTGAGCATGCTCAACGACGCCATGTTCGTGCGGCTGGCAACGCTGCTGGGTTTCGACGACTGGCTGGCCGATATCACGCTGCACACCAGCGCCGGCCGTCTGCCGCGCGCGGCGGAGCTGGGCCGGCGCGTGGCGCAGGCGATTGCAGCACAGCCGCTGTCGCATTGGGAGGCGCTGCTGACCGAGCACGATGTGCTGTTCGCGCGCGTGGGCCATGCACGGGACCTGCCGCAGAGCGCGCAATGCGCGCAGGCGGGCGTGTTCGGCCGGCTGCCGCTGGCTGGGATCGGCGAAGTGCCGTGGGCCAACCTGCCAGGCATGGCAGGATCGGAACGGCCGGCAGGGAATGCGCCGGCGCTGGGCCAGCATACCGAAGCGGTGCTGGCGGAGTTCGGCATCGGCACCTGAAAGCGGCGCCGGAAAAGAAAAACGGACGGTGCGCAATGCGTACCGTCCGTGTTCCGTTGTGCGTTGGTAGGCTCGATTGGACTCGAACCAACGACCCCCACCATGTCAAGGTGGTGCTCTAACCAGCTGAGCTACGAGCCTAGCGAAGGCGCGAATTATAGAGACGCCTTTTTGATTGCGCAAGCATCCTCGCCAACTTTTTGTGTGGATGCTTGCGCTTGTGCCGTGCGCGGCGCGTCAGGCGCCGGTGATGCGGTCGCGCAGTTCGCGCTTGAGCACCTTGCCGATGGCGCTGCGCGGCAGGCTCTCCACCTCATGGATCGCGGCCAGCCGCTGGGTCTTGCCCAGGTGCTGGTTGGCCCAGGCCAGCACGTCCTGTGCCGTGGCGCCGCCGCCGGCGCGCAGCGCGACGAAGGCCACCGGGGTCTCGCCCCAGCGCTCCGACGGCACGCCCACCACCGACACATCGGCCACCGCCGGGTGTTCGCGCACCACCGCCTCGAGATCGCTCGGGTAGATGTTGAAGCCGCCCGAGATGATCATGTCCTTCTTGCGGTCCATCAGCACCAGGAAGCCGTCTTCGTCAAAGCGGCCGATGTCGCCGGTGCGGATAAAGCGCTGGCCCTGCGCGTCGTGCCACTCGGTCTCGGCGGTCTTTTCCGGCTGGTTGTGGTAGCCGTTCATCATCGCCGCCGAGCGGCCCACCACTTCCCCGGTGCTGCCGGGCGGCAGTTCGCGGCCCTCGTCGTCGATGATGCGCACGTCGGCACCGGTGGCGGGGCGCCCCACGGTATGCAGCTTATCGGGGAACTGGTCGGCGAACAGCAGGCAGCCGCCGCCGCCTTCGGTCATGCCGTACAGCTCGGTCAGCGCGCCCGGCCAGCGCCGCAGCACTTCGGCCTTCAGGGCGGGGCTGAACGGCGCGCTGGTGCAGAACTTCTGCTGGAAGGACGACAGGTCATGGCGGTCGAACTCCGGATGCGCCAGCAGCCGCTGGTACTGCACCGGCACCAGCATGGTGTGCGTGGCGCGATGCTGCTGCGCCAGCGCCAGGTACTGGCCCGCATCGAACTTGGCCATCAGGATCGCCGTGCCGCCCAGACCGATGGTCGGGAAGAAGCTGGCCAGCGTGGTGTTGGAATACAGCGGCGTCGACAGCAGCGTGATCGCATGCGTGCCGTAGCCGGTGGCGGCGCCGCGCGACACATGGGCCCAGCGCATGCCGTGCGACTGCACGATGCCCTTGGGGGTGCCGGTGGTGCTCGAGGAATAGATGATGTTGAGCGGCATCTCCGGGCGGATCCCGGGCTCGGTCACCGGTGTGCCGGCGGGTGCCAGCCAGGCCTGGTATGGCTGGCCTGCGTCGCTGCCGTCCAGCGTGACGATGGGCGTGGCGGCCAGCTGGTCGCGCACGGGCTGCAGCACGTCGGCCACGGTGGCATCCGTGAACAGGATGCGCGCGGCCGCGTCGGCAACCATGCCGGCCAGGCTGTCCGGCGTGGATGACGGTGCCAGCGGCGCCACGACCACGCCTGCGCGCACCGCGCCCAGGTACACCGCGGCGTATTCGATCGAGGACGACGCGCAGATGGCGATGGCCTCGCCGGGGCGCACGCCGTCGCGGGCCAGCGCCGCGGCAATGCGGTCCATGGCGGCATCGAGGCCGGCATAGTCGAGCACGCGCTCGCCATGCATCAGGGCGCGCTGCGTGGGGCGCTGCGTGGCGTGCTCGCGCACGAGCACGGACATGGTGGTAAAGGGGCGTTGGAGCGGGGTCGGTTGGGTCATGTTCGGCAAGGGAATGCGGACGCCGGCCTGGCGGCGCCCGATGAGCAATGATGGATCGAAGCAGTCTTACTGGATCTGTGCGCCGGAGTCCTTCACCACCTTGCTCCAGCGGTTGATCTCGGCGTCGATATGGGTGCGCAGCGCGGCGGGAGTCGAGCCCACCGGCTCATAGCCGTTGGCGGCCAGCGTCGCCTTCAGTTCGGGTTGGCGCAGCACCGTGGCAATCTCGGTGCTGAGCCGGTCGATCACGGGCTGCGGCGTGCCGGCCGGTGCCAGCATCGCGTACCAGCCGGTGATGCTGATGCCCGGCACGCCGGCCTCGGCCAGCGTCGGCACCTCGGGCGCGACCGCGGCGCGCTGGCTGCCGGTGACGGCCAGTGCGCGCAGCTTGCCGCTCTTCACATGCGGCAGGGTGGTGGAGATGCTGTCGTAGGTCAGCTGGACCTCGCCCGACAGCATTGCCGTCACCACTTGTGCGCTGCCTTTGTACGGAACGTGGGTCATCTTGATACCCGCGACGGAATCGAACAATTCGCCCGCCAGGTGGCCGGTATTGCCGTTGCCGGCCGAGGCGAAGGTCAGCTTGCCGGGCGCGGCCTTGGCCTCGGCAATCAGCTCCTTCACGTTGGTGGCCTGCAGCGAGGGGCTCCCGGCCAGGATCATCGGCAGGCTGGCCACCAGCGAGACGGGCGCGAAGTCCTTGCGCGTGTCATAGGGCAGCTTCGGGTACAGGCTGGCATTGATGGCATGGGCGGCCAGCACCATGATCAGGGTGTAGCCGTCGGGCTTGGCCCGCGCCAGCGCCTGGCTGGCGATGGTGCCGCCGGCGCCGGGCCGGTAGTCCAGCACCACGGGCTGGCCCAGGCGCTCCTGCAGCCTGGCTGCGACCGGGCGGGCCAGCAGGTCGGCGCTGCCGCCCGGCGGGTAGGGGATCAGCAGCTGGACCGGGCGCGATGGCCAGGTCTCGGCGCTGGCGCCGGACGGCAAGGCGGTTGCGGCCGCGGTGGCCAGCATGCCGGCCAGCCATGCGCGGCGGCCCCAGGCGCGGCGCCGGGATGCGATCAGGGATGCCATCAGCTTGTCTCCTCGTTATGCCGGCCGCGGGCGCAGCCGTTGTCCCTTGTCGCCAGGTCGGGCTGGGATGTTGGTGTCACAAACGGTAAAGGTGTAAGCGCGCCGGCGGAATTCTTAAATCGATAAGTCTGGCTTTTTGCAAGCGAAGCGATAGGCGGCACCGGTGCGAATGGCTGTGTCCGGCGGTCGGCTACAGCAATAATCTTTGCGAATGAGGAGATTTTGCCAGTCGGCTGTGTTCAGAGGCTTGAATCTTCGCAATCAGGGAGATTTCTTGATTTCGCCGCCTGGAAACACTAAAGTCTTTGCAATCAAGGAGATTTTTGTGCCAGTGACCCTCACCGAACCCGGCGATATCGGCGCCTTCGTGCGCGCTGCCCGCAAGGCGCAAGGCCTGCGCCAGGACGATGCCGCAGGCGCCATCGGCGTCAGCGAGAACTTCATGGTGCGCGTAGAGAACGGGGCCGAAGGCATCCAGTGGGGCAAGCTGTTCCAGGTGCTGGAAGGGCTTGGCCTGCGCGTGGTGGTGGATATGCCGGAGGCAGCGGCCCCGCTGGTAGCGCCTGAACTCGCCAAGCTCAGGCAACGCCAGGCGCGCAGCCGCAACCGGCGCGCAGCGGTCAAGGGAGGCGACCAGCATGGCTGAGCGCGTACTGGTCGCCAGCATCAACGGAGCGCCGGTCGGCGAGCTGCATGAAGCCAGCGATGCCTGGTCATTCCGCTATGACGCGGAGTGGCTGGGCAACCCGCACGCCTTCGCCCTGAGCCCGGCGCTGCCGCTGCAGCGGGAGGCGCTCGCCGATGGCAGCACGCTGCGGCCGGTGCAGTGGTACTTCGACAACCTGCTGCCCGAGGACGGCCAGCGTGCGCTGCTGGCACGCGATGCCAGCATCCGCAACGAGGCCGATGCCTTTGCCCTGCTGGCCCACTATGGGGCGGAATCGGCGGGCTCGCTGACGCTGCTGCCGCCCGGCCGCGGGCCCGCCACCGCGCCGGCCCTGCGCGCCTTGAGCGATGCCGCGCTCGACGCCCGCATCCACAGCCTGCCCAGCGTGCCGCTCACGCATGGCGCGGTCAAGCGCATGTCGCTGGCCGGTGCCCAGCACAAGCTGGCGGTGGTGCTGCGGGACGGCGCGCTGTTCGAGCCCGGCGCGGATACGCCGTCCACGCATATCCTGAAGCCGACCCACCAGATGCAGGAGATCTATCCGCATTCGGTCATCAACGAGTGGTTCGTGATGTCGCTGGCCGCGCGGCTGAAGCTGGAGGTGCCGCCCGTGCACCGGCGCTATGTGCCGTCGCCGGTCTACCTGATCGACCGTTTCGATCGCCACCTCACGCAGCAAGGGCAGTGGCAGCGGCTGCATGCGATCGATGCCTGCCAGCTGCTGAACCTGCCGCGCACCTTCAAATACGACCAGGGCAGCGTCGAGCGGCTGGCGCAACTGGCAACGCTGTGCCGCGCCCCGGCGGTGGCGCGGGCACGGTTGTTCGACTGGCTGGTGTTCAACATCCTGGTGGGCAATTCGGACGCGCACCTGAAGAACCTGAGCTTCCTGGTATCCGATGCCGGCATTGCGCTGGCGCCGTTCTACGATTTGCTCAGCGAGGCGGCTTACGCCACCCGCACCTATGACAAGACCGGCTGGCCGCAGGCGCACCGCTTTGCCTGGCCGGTGCTGGGGGTGGAGTTCTACAGCGATTTCTCGCGCGCGCTGGTGCTGGAGGCAGGGCGCGCGCTGGGCCTGACCGGCGTGACCGCCGAGCGGCGGCTGGACGCCATGCTGCGCGGCATCGGGCCGGCCGCGCAGGCGCTCTATGAGCAGGCCGAGCAACAGAACGCGGCCATGGCGCGGGAGCGCCCGGTGCTCACCGGCGGGTTTGCCGGCGAACTGGCCTGCCTGCGCGTGATCCGCTTCACCATCATCGCCGACATGGTCAGGGCGCTTGCCGCAGCCTGAGTCTGGCTAATGACTGGTGGGATGCGGCTGGCTGAAGAAGTAGGGCACCAGCGCGGCGGCAATCAGCAGGCCCGCGGACAGGAAGATCGCCGCATAGGTGGAAGGCAGCGGCCAGCCGCGCACATGGCCGGCATTGGCGATCAGCCCGTAGCCCCATGACGTCAGCGCCGATCCCAGGAACACAAAGGTGTTGAGCAGCCCCAGCCCGCGCCCGCGCCGCGACGGCGTGATCAGCCCGCGGCCCTGCGCCATCACCAGCGGGTGCAGCATGCCGATGGTCGACAGCAGCGCCATCATCGCCACGCCGTAGCCGATGCCGCTGTCCGGCCATAGCGCCAGCAGGAACGAGCCCGACATGGCAAAGCACGACCAGCCGGCGATGGCGGTCTTGAGCGTGTTGCGGCGGACCAGCACCGGCAGCAGGAAGGCGGTCAGGAAGCCGGCCAGGCTCAGCAGCGCCAGCGCCACTCCGCGCGGCGCCGAGCCCAGCCCGAACACGTCGGCCAGGTAGGGGCCGCTCCAGGCATTGCGGAAGGCGGTGCCGGCGGACATCGCCACGCACAGCGGAATCAGCGTCCACAGCGGCACCAGCTTCAGCAGCTGCAGGCTTTCCGACAGCATCGCCGGCCACGACGCGCTGCGGGCCTCGGCATGGCCCTGGTCGCGCACGAAGCGCCACACACCATAGCAGGCCGCGACCATGCCCAGCGCCGATACCGCCATCGACGGGCGCCATCCGATCAGCGAGATGGCCCAGCCCAGCGGCGCCGTGGCACACAGCGCGCCGATCATGCCCATGGCATTGGAGCGGCTGACCACGCGGGTGTAGTCGCGCTCGGACAGCTGCTCGGAGGCGAAATGCAGCAGGCCCATGAAGACCGGCGCGCATGCCAGCCCCAGCCCTACCTGCGCCAGCGTGGCCGCCGCGCCGTTTGGCGCCAGCACGAACAGGATCGACGACACCGCGCCCACCGCCAGCAGCAGCGCGGTCGGCCGGCCCACGCCGTAGCGGTCGAAGGCAATGCCCACCGGGATCTGCGTCACGGCAAAGGCCAGGAAGAACGACGAAGACAGTGCGCCAAAGCCCGCCGGCGACAGCCCGAAATCATGCTGCAGTTCGGGCGCCATCACCGCCAGGCAGGAGCGGAAGAACTGGCTGAGCGCAAAGGCGAACGTCAGCAGGGCGATACCGCGCGCGGCGTGCGCTGCCGGGGCATGGGCGGGCAG